>CAZTHM010000045.1:0-536 GCA_964613505.1 uncultured Acidobacteriota bacterium
CTCCCCGCCCGCGCGCCCGCCGCCCGTTTCTCCCTCCCCTGGGCTCCATTTCGCTCCTCCCATCGTCCCCCGTCGAGGCCGGAGCGGCCCGTCCCGCCCGGGACTCAGACGGCGGCAAGTAGCCTCCTGATGAATCCAGAATAAGCCTAGCACACTTGGCTAGATTTGTCAAGGGAAAAATTGCCCCTCGGCGGGGCGATCGGCGTTGGTGGCGGGGGCGCACGCTCCCGCCAGGAAGACTTGGGCTTCCTGCGCCCATCCTCAGCAAAAACCAAGCCCGCCCAGCAGAGTGTCCCCTCCGCGCCCGAACCTGCTGTTAGGTTTCCGGTTGACATCCCGAGGGGCCACGGCCTAGCATATTTATCCTCAGGAGCAATCCCTTTCCATGATTGGACAGACGGTTTCGCACTATCGTGTGCTCGAAAAGCTGGGTGGCGGCGGGATGGGCGTGGTGCTGAAGGCGGAAGACACCAAGCTCGGCCGCCTCGTTGCCCTCAAATTTCTGCCGGAAGATTCCTCCCAGGACCGCGTTGCCC
>CAZTHM010000045.1:546-14256 GCA_964613505.1 uncultured Acidobacteriota bacterium
GCCCTGGAGCGCTTCCAGCGCGAGGCTCGCGCCGCGTCCGCGTTGAATCATCCCAACATCTGCACGATTTACGAGGTGGACGAGCACGACGGCCGGCCCTTCATCGCCATGGAACTTCTGGAGGGTCAGAGCCTCAAGCACCGCATCGAAGGCAAGGCCTTCAAGACCGATGAGCTTCTGGACCTGGCGGTGCAGATTGCCGACGCGCTGGAGGCCGCGCACCTCAAAGGGATCGTGCACCGCGACATCAAGCCCGCCAACATCTTCGTCACGCCGCGCGGCCAGGCGAAGGTGCTGGACTTTGGGCTGGCGAAACTCGCCACGCAGCGGCAACGCGTGGCGGAAGCCGTGGGCGTGACGGCGACGGCCACGGGGGAGGAGTTCCTCACCAGTCCGGGCATGGCTCTGGGCACGGTGGCCTACATGTCGCCGGAGCAGGCGCGCGGTGAGGAGCTGGACCTGCGCACGGACCTCTTCAGCTTCGGCGTCGTCCTCTACGAGATGGCCACGGGCCGGCAGGCTTTCTCGGGGAGCACTTCGGCCCTGGTCTTTGATTCCATCTTGAACCGCACGCCGGTTTCACTGACCGAGTTGAACGCGCAATTGCCCGGCGAACTGAATCGCATCGTCCACAAGGCGCTCGAGAAGGAGCCCGGGCTGCGCTATCAAAGCGCCTCCGAGCTCTTGTCGGACTTGAAGCGTTTGAAGCGCGACCTCGATTCGGGCGGGGCCTCGGCGGCGCGCGGGCAGCGGCCGGAGCAGGTTGCGGCCGCGCCTCGTCCCGCCCAGTCGCTGGCCGTGCTCTACTTCGACAACCAGAGCGGCACCAAAGACGACGAATATTTCCGCGACGGGATCACCGAAGACATCATCACCGAGCTTTCCAAGATCCAGGAACTGTGGGTTTTCTCGCGCTCGGCGGTGCTCGGTTTCCGCGACAAAGCCATCAGCGTGGCCCAGGTCGGGCAGCAGCTTCAGGCTACGCACGTCCTGGAGGGCAGCCTGCGCCGGGCGGGCAACCGCCTGCGTATCAGCGCGCAACTGGTGGAGACGCGCACCGGCCGCTCCGTCTGGGCGGAACGCTACGACCGGCAGATGGAAGACGTTTTCGCCATTCAGGACGAAATTGCCCAGAGCATCGCCCGCGCCTTGCGCGTCATGCTGAGCGACACGGAAAAGCAGGCGATCGCCAAGGCGCCGACCGCCGACGTCCGCGCTTACGACTACTACCTGCGCGGCCGGCAGTTCTTCCACCAGTTTCGCGGCAAGTCGTTCGCCTTCGCGCGCCAGATGTTCACCCGCGCCATCGAGACCGACCCGAATTATGCCCGCGCCTATGCGGGCATTGCCGACTGTTGTTCATTCCTCTTCATGTATTTCGAATCGAGTGAGGCCAACCTGCAGGGCGCCGACGCCGCCAGCCGCCGGGCGATGCATCTTGACCCCGACCTGGCGGAAGCCCACGCCTCGCGGGGCCTCGCCGTGGCCCTTAACAAGCGCTACGACGAAGCCGGAAAAGAATTCGAGGAAGCCATCCGCCTGAACCCCAAGCTCTTTGAGGCCTACTACTTTTATGGCCGGGCCTTGACGGCGCAGGGCAAGATGGCGGAGGCGGCGGAGATGTTCCGCAAGGCTTCCGAGGTCAACCCTGACGATTATCAATCGCCGAGACTGCAGGCCATGGCCCTCATCAATCTGGGCCGCAAGGAGGAAGCGCGTGTGGCGGACTTGCGCGGCCTGCAAGTGGTCGAGAAATTCGCGCAGATGCACCCCGACGACGCCCGCGCGCTGCTCTTCGGAGCCACCGGATACCTGCAGGCCGGCGACCGCGAAAAATGCCGCGAATGGACCCGCCGGGCCCTGACGATCGGCGCGGACGATCCGGTGACCTACTACAACGCCGCCTGTAATTACTCGCTGCTGGGCGACATCGAAGCCGCCTTCGATTGCCTGGAGAAGGGTATCCAGTCCGGTATGGCCCAGAAGGATTGGATCGAACACGACTCCGACCTCGACCCGCTGCGTTCGCATCCCCGCTTCCAGGAAATCCTCCGCCGCATCAATAACCCTTCCTAAGTGACACGGCCACGGCACGGGTTGGGCGCCGCGGGGAACCTTGCCCAAGCCGAAGACCGGCACTCGGAGCTTCTAACCCGCCGCGAACGCCGTCGTGAAGAGCTGGCACGCCAGCGCGCGCTGACGCTGCAAGGGGTCGAACGCCTCACCAGCGCCCTCGTCTTGCCTCATCCGGAAGCCGACCAGCCGGAGATTCGCAACCTTCGGCCCAATCCCGAAACCGAAGCTGTGGCCATGCGCGTTGCAATCGAGCACGAACAACAAGCGGGCCGGACGGTCACCGACGTCCATCAGCAAAATCTCGGTTACGATCTGACCAGCCTGGATACGCAGTCCGGCGAACTGCGGCTGATCGAAGTGAAGGGGCTTGGCGGATCTGAAGGCGATATCATCCTCACGCCCAACGAGCACCGTGTCGCAGAGGACCGTCGTGACTGTTGCTGGCTGTATGTTGTCACTCGCTGTGACTCCGACCGGCCTGAACTCTCGGCGATCCGTGATCCTGCAAGGCAGCCTTGGCAAGCCATCAGGAAAGTCGAGCACTATACCTTGCCCGTGTCAGCGCTAAGGGGTTCCGGATGATTCCCAAGGAATGCAAGAGACTGGCGGAGGTGGGTCCGGTGCAGGCCGTGCGTTCTCTGTTCAGAAGTACGGAATGTTCCAGTGGGGCGACCTCTTCGCTGCCCGGCAAAAGCTGGCACTTGCGACCTTGACGCGAGTCGGGTCCAAAAATGGCAAGGGGCTAGATTCCCTGGCATTAGCGATAGGGAAGCTGGCCGACCTCTCGAACGCAATATGCCGCTGGGAACCGATTGCTGAGTGCCCACGAAATGTGCTAGGGAGCGGCCGAATCAAACCCGCGTGGGATTTCGCGGAGGGAATCCCAAGCTCGGAATCCAGTGCGAGTTTTGCTGTCTGCATCGATAACCTTGCAGAGGGTGTTCAGTCGGTCGGGGACATCCCATGGTCGGCACAATTGCAGCTTGCTCGTGCGCAACATTCTTCCCTGCCGGACGCATCAGCAGCCGTTTTTTTTCGATCCGCCCTATTACGACGCCATCCCTTACGCTGATCTCTCCAACTTCTTTTTCGTTTGGTTCAGGCGGACTCTTCCACACCATCCGCTCCTTCGCAATCCGTTCGAACCAGGCAGTCCACTAACACCGAAGTGTCCCGAAATTGTACAGGACGAAGTCAAGCGTACGCCCGAGGGACGCCCGAAGGACAAGTCTTTCTTCGAGGAATCCATGCAGATGGCCTTCACGGAGGGCCGCCGGGTACTAGGCGAGGACGGAATCGGTGCTGTTGTTTTCGCCCACAAGACTACGGAAGGGTGGGAGGCTCTTATCACGGGGATGTTGAGAGGCGGTTGGACTGTCACTGCCTCTTGGCCCATAACAACCGAAATGGGTAGCCGTCTTCGGGCCCGCGACTCCGCGGCGCTTGCCGCGAGCGTCCATCTCGTCTGCCGTCCGCGTCCTGCCAACGCCGGCATCGGCGGATGGGAAGACATTCTCCGCGAGCTGCCGAACCGCATCGGCGACTGGATGGAGCGGCTATCGGGCGAAGGCATTCGCGGCGCGGACCTGGTTTTCTCCTGCATCGGACCGGCGCTGGAACTTTTCAGCAAGTTCGAGAAAGTTGAAACCGCCGAAGGCCGCGAGGTCAAGCTGCCGGAGTTCCTGGAGAAAGTCTGGGAAGTGGTGGTCCGCTCGGCGCTCCAGCAAGTCCTCGGCACTGCGGAAGCCCACGCGCGCAACAGCGCCGCTGGGGCCCTCGAAGAAGACGCGCGGCTAACGGCGCTGTTTCTGTGGACGCTGCAGAGTACCGATGGAGAGCGAAACTCGAAAAGCGAAACTCGGACGAAGAAGAGGGCGAGACCGAAGAAGGCGAGGCCGAGGAAGAAGGCAGCGGGAAGGCGAAGAAGGGATATGTGCTGATCTATGATGTGGCACGGCGGTTCGCCCAGCCGCTGGGCATCCACTTGGAAAACTGGGAGGGCCGGGTCATCGAGACCAAGAAAGGCGTCGTGCGGCTGATTCCGGTTTCGGAGCGTGCCGAACAACTCTTCGGAAAGGCCGGAACTCAAGCCGTTGCACAGGCAATCGAGCGTAGCCGCGGCCAGAGCCCCCAATATGCACTCTTTCCCGAGGAAGAGGAAGGCAAACGCGGTGACGTATCGCTGCAAGGTCGGCGGAGAGGCCGTGGCCGCACCTCGCAACGGGGGGCGGAAGCCGAGGCCGCCGAGCCCGCACGTCGGCGCGAGGCCACCACGCTCGACCGCGTCCACGCCGCGATGCTCCTCCAGGCAGGCGGCCAGGCCGGCGCCTTGCGCGCCCTGCTCGAAGCCGAAACCGAGCGCAGCCCCGATTTCCTCCGCCTCGCCAACGCCCTCTCCGCCCTCTACCCGAAGGACAGCGAGGAAAAACGCATACTGGATGCGATGCTGCTGAGCGTCCGTGCGGGATACGGAGTGCTGGGTTACGGCGTGGGTGGATATGGAATTTAGAAGGGCGGTTATCCCGCCATTTTCGGCTCCTTGATACTTTGCTTCTCGCAGTTCCGAAGTAATCGATCAGCAAGTGGGTTACAATTAAGAGGCGATTCTCAATGAGGGTGCCATGGCGGAGTTTTGGGAGGCAAAGACGCTGGAGCGATTGGGTGTCGAACAGAACGTGAAAGCGGTAAATCGATTGGAGGAAGTACTAGGAGCGGGAGCCGCTCTGTGGGAAGACGAGCGAGAGTTCGAGGCTTTCCTTGACGCAATCTACCAGCGCCGACGAGAACAAGAAGGGCAGGAGTGACCGTTGAGCACGCTGCTGCTCGACACCAAGGTGGTGTCTTTTCTAATGAGGAATCACCGCCTGGCAGAGGCCTACCGTCGCCATCTGGAAGGCCACACCCTCCCAATCTCCTTTATGACCGTAGGCGAATTATTCGAAGGGGCATTTCGTGCGAATTGGGACCGCAACCGAATGGGACAACTCGAGGCAACACTGCGGACGTACGTGGTTGTACCATCGAACCACAGGATTTGCCAAAGGTGGGGAGAAGTTCGATCCGTCCGAAGACATCAACCGATTTCCGCTGAAGACGCATGGGTCGCAGCAACCGCTGTCGAGTATGGATGTCCGCTTGTGACGCATAATTCTGCGGACTTCCAAAGCATTCCGAACCTTTCAATCATCACGGAGAATTGACGCTGGCGCATGGAACCCTGGTACAAGGTCACCACACCACGGCCTGAGGTTCGAGAGGGCCGATCATTTAACCCAGATGAATTCGCTATCGCTTTAGAACAGGTGATCGCCGGAACCGCGCCGGTGGACTACCGCGACCCGGCGAAATTCTTTGCGCGCACGTGCTTTACCCGCGCTTTGCGTGAACATGCCGGGATGGTCTTGCGCCGACTTTCCGGCTTCACGGAGAACACCGCTCCGGTACTGACTTTAATCACCCAGTTTGGCGGGGGAAAAACACACACCCTGACAGCCCTCTTTCACCTCCTCCGACACGGGAAGAAAGCCGCGACCTTCGACGGCGTTGAGGGATTGCTGAGCGAAGCCGGCCTGACCAACGTGCCGGATGCTCGCGTTGCAGTGTTTGTCGGAAATGCCTGGGACCCGAAGCTGGACCGCGAAACCCCTTGGCTGGATATTGCCTTCCAACTGGCTGGAGACGCCGGAGTGGCAGCCTTGGGAACCTCAGCTCGCACGACCCCACCCGGCACCACAGCCATTGGGGACTTGGTGAAAGTGGCCGGCGGGAAAGTCCTGTTTCTCTTCGATGAAGTTCTGAACTTCGTCAACCGGCACCGCAGCATGGCTGACGGTTTCTACGCGCTCATCCAAAACCTCACCGTGGCCATGACAGGCACGACCCACTGTGCGGCGGTCATCAGCCTGCCCCGAAGTCAAGTCGAGATGACCGAGCACGACCGGGAGTGGCAGGAAAAGATCACCAAGGTGGTGCGCCGCGTCGCCAAAGACCTGATTGCGAACGACGAAACTGAGATCAGCGAAGTCATCCGACGCCGACTGTTTGACGATATTGGTAAAACCGCCACACGAAAGTCCGTCGCGAAGGCTTTTGCCGATTGGTGCTTTGAGCGGCGCGCGCAGCTTCCCCCCGAGTGGACAGCCGTGGACTCGGCCGCGACGGAAGCCAAAGCGAGAGACTATCTTCGAGCCCGGTTTGAGGCGTCCTACCCATTCCACCCCGCCACACTGACGGTGTTCCAGCGCAAGTGGCAAGTTCTTCCGCAGTATCAGCAAACGCGCGGGACACTGGCCATGCTGGCGCAGTGGGTGTCTTGGGCTGCACGCGAGAGTTTTCGCATGGCGCGCTCCGAACCCTTGATTACTCTTGGATCGGCGCCGCTTGATGTGGCTGATTTCCGCGCCGTGGTGTTGGGTCAGCTCGGCGAACCGCGGCTTGCGGCAGCCATCGATGCCGATATCGCCAGTGAGCAGAGCCACGCGCGCGCCCTCGACGCAGGTGCAGATGGCCGTTTGAAAGACATTCATCGACGAATAGGGGCGACGATCCTGTTCGAGTCCTCGGGCGGCATGGCACATGATCGCCGAGTCGCGCACTTGCCGGAACTTCGATTTGCTCTGGGCGAGCCGGGGATTGATACGACCTCAATTGACAATGCTGCTACCACGCTTGAGTTAAGAGCCTTCTTCCTTCGGAAGGTTGGGACAGATGGCTATCGCTTTGGATTCCAGCCGACGCTCAAGAAGGTCGTCAGCGACCGGAGGGCCTCGCTGGATGACGACGAGGACGTGAGAAAACCGACGAAGGCTATCGTGCGAAAGGAATTCGAGCGAGGGGCAACATTACCACTACGCTTCTTCCCTGAAGACAGCACAGCAGTGGACGACTCACCTAGGTTGACCCTTATTGTCTTAGACCCCGAAACCGAATGGAACAACGCGAGCCCACTCGAACAGAAGCTTGCTGAGTGGACTAAACAACGGGGTGAGACAGATCGCCTCTACCCCGCGTCCCTGATTTGGTGCGTGAAGAAGCCGGGGCGCGCCCTGCGAGAGAAAGTCGAGCTTTGGCAGGCGTGGAAGAAAGTCGAACAAGAGATCTCCTCCGGTGCCCTCGCGGGGGAGTTCGAGGCCGCGGACCGGGCCAGGGTCTCTGCCAGCGCCAAAGAGGCCGAAGATGCGGCTAAGGACGAGGTCTGGGCGGACTATCGCTTTATCTTCGTCGCCGACACTCAGCAGAAATCCGGGTTAAGGCCAATCGACCTGGGGGCAGGACATTCCAGCGGCCCGGAGACCCTCTGTGGGCGGGTTGTAACGACACTGCGAACAGGAGGTCTGCTGAACGAGTCGGTCGGCGCCGGGTACCTCGAACGCAACTGGCCGGAGGCATTGGCTGATGCGCTCCGTCCACGAAGGCCTGGTAGGAAGTGCACCCTTGGGTGCGATACCCCTGGTGGGCGCGCTCGCGGTTGCAGAACTCCAGGGGACGATCCAGGTCCGTCTGCAACTGGTCGAGGCTTTCGTAGAGCGTCTTACGGCAGGCCACCGGGAAGAACTCTTCTTTCAGCGTCCGATGGAACCGTTCGCAGAAGCCGTTGGTTTGCGGCGAAGCGACGTCGGTCCGCCGGTGCTCGACCTGCCTGCGGCAGGCAGGTCTGACTGATGGCCAGGAACGGCTCGAAGGGATCATGCACGGCCCGGCCACAGTATTCCCGCTCATTGTCGGTGAGCAGTGTCCGTCCGGTGAATCCCGCCATGGGTTCACAAGACACTTACGACCAAAGCCGATTTCGGCAACGAGGCAGGCATGGGAGGGCAAGGTGTCGGAATCTTCGATTGGAAAGGCGGCAGTTTAGGGCTGCGAAAGCCTCAGGAGAGGTAAAACAGGTGGCTTGCGTGCTCGCTGAGGCGCTCAACAGCCAAAGCCCGACCGGACGATTGCAGTCAGAGGCGGTCAGTTGTATTTTAGTCACCGTCGGGACTCTTCCCCGGCCGCCTGCCACGGCGGTTTAGGGGGGTCGGCCTGAACAAGAGTTAGACCGTGAAAGGAAGAATCGGAATCATTGGAATGGCTGAGACGCCTTGCCGCGTGTGCGCTTTGAAGGATCCCAGAATAGCGCCGGCCAAGCCTTTCTGCATCAGAGGAGGCACTGGCACCCAGGCACATGACCATCTTGCGAAGCCTGATGCAACGCGGAAGTGCGCCGACAAAGCACCGGATTGAATCCATGGAAGCAGAATCATGACCGGCCGACCCGAAGCCTGAAGATTGGACTTCTCAAAAGGTGGGCGCGAGTTGTGAGTGTTTTCGAAGAAAACTAAGCTCTAGATCCCCAATCAGTGGGATGCACCCCAACCCAAGATGTCCGTCACGCCACGCGCGCACAGTCCTTTTTGAAAGATGGGGACAAGCCTCTGAGGAATCGGTCCACATCCCGGGCGGTCGGCATTGAGGGTTGAGCCCCCATTCGAGTCACGGACTGTGCAGCTACAGCTGAGGCGAACCGCGCGGCTGCCAGGAGATCCTGGCCTCTCATCAAGGCCACAGCCAGTCCGCCATTGAATGCATCGCCTGCGGCTGTCGAGTCAACGGCTTTGACCTTGAACGCGGCCAGGAATTCTTCGACTGTGCTCGTCGCCACGTATGCGCCCCGGCTGCCCATTTTGATGATGACATTGTGAGCGCCTCGGCGGACGAGGCTCTGGGCGAACCGCGGCGCAGTAGCCGGATTCAGTTCCTCGCTTTGAGCCCCGCAGAGGATGGCGGTCTCCGTTTCATTCGGAGTTAGGTAAGTGACCTGACGCAGCAGTCGGGTTGAGAGTTCACGCGCTGGTGCCGGGTCCAGCATCAATGGGACATCGAAACGGCAGGCGAGGGCAGCCAGGCACTCGACTGTTTCCAGCGGAATTTCCAGTTGGGTGAGGATCATCCCCGAAGACCTCAAGAGTGGTCCGGCCTTTTCCAGGTCCTTGGGTAACAGCTTGCCATTGGCTCCAGGGATTACCACAATGCTGTTTTGACCTTGCCCGTCCGTGGAGATGAGAGCGATACCGGAAGATGTCCGCTTGGCGACGCCCACTGATTTGATGTTCACTCCCGAAGTCTTTAATTCCTGCTGAAGGCGCTGGCCAAATTCATCGTCACCCACTTTTGCGACCATGCTCACAGGATATCCAAGCCTTGCAATGGCGACCGCCTGATTCGCGCCTTTGCCGCCGTGGAAAATCTCGAACCAGCTTCCCGAGATAGTTTCTCCAGCCCGGGGAATCCGTTCCACGGAGCAGACCAAGTCCAGATTGACGCTGCCAACGACCACAACTCGCTTGCGCATCGTGTTCCCTAGAAACTCCAGACTGGAGTCGCCGCGACAGCAGCCAGGCCGAGTACGAAAAAGAAAAACATGAGAGCCAACAAACGGCGTACTGAAGAAGGCGCACCCGCGAATTCGTGCCACACGAAGACACCCCAGACAGCGGAAATCATCGTGGCGCCCTGGCCGAGGGCGTAGGAAGTGGCCGGACCCACCATCTGCGCATAAGAGGCCACGAAATTGGAGATCGTCCCAATGCCCCAGATCATGCCGCCCAGAACGCCCCAGAGGTGGAATCTTCCTGCGCCCTGGAAGTAATCGCCGAAGGTCACCGGCGGACCTGCCACGGGCCGCCGCATGAAGATGTAATTCAACGGGAAGGTGGAAACCAGCACGCCCAGCGCGAAGACGAACGCAACCGTGTACGGGCCTAGATGGTTTTCACCCGTGAGGGCTTTGGCCACGAAGGGGTAGAACAGACCCATGCCGACTCCGCAGAGCAAGCTCAGCAGGATGCCCTTGGTACTCAATTGTAGATCACGGGAGATCTTTCGGTAGGCGAGCGCGTCCAGCACAATCGCCACACAAACCAGGGCGATTCCCCCGAACAGCAGCACCGGGTTCCCCTTGGGTGTGATGATGTAGTTGAGGATTGACCCGATAACCAGCGCCAACCCGATACCAATGGGGAAGGCCACGGCCAAGCCTGCGATTGCAATGGCCGCCACCAGGAGAATGTTCGCGATGTTGAACACGATCCCGCCCACGAACGCCAGCAGCAGGTGGCGGCCATCCGCCGAAGTCAGGTTCAAAATGAAACTGTCAGGGCTCACGGGATCCAGGCGGCCGAGCGTGAATCCCATCAGGAGCGAAATCAGCAGGATGCCCCACACGTAATCCCAATAGAAAAGCTCGAACCGCCAGCCTTTGCAGAGCTTCTGGGTGTTCGCCCAGCTTCCCCAGCAGAGCATGCTGAGGGTCATCATCGCGAGCGCTGCCAAGTAGACTTGGGGAATGAACATAGATGGAACCGCCTTCCGAGCGGTCAGCTGTGCCTACTTGCGGTACACGATCAAGTCCTCGAGATTCACCCAGGCATCTTTGGAACCCGGATAAGGTTGGCCGTTCACGACGATGCGAACGATGTGGGAGCCGGGCTTCAGGTCGAACATGCCCCAAAGACCGTCGATGTAACGGTCGTCGTCATTGTAGGCATCGAATTTCGCGACCAGCTTGCCGTCCAGATAGATATCGGCATATCCCCCGTCATTCCCCTGCGCGCCCACTACGACGGCTCCGGTTCCTTCAAAAGAAACGGACGCCTCTGCACCCGTGCCTCGAGACCGCCGCGAAATCCGGTAATAGCCATCCTCCTTGCCCACCTGCTCCCAAGGCCCCTGGAAATTCCAGCGCGGATCGTCGAATCGCACTCGCTCGATAACCTGGCCGGCCCAGAACTGCTCGAGTTTCACCTTGCGGGCTTTCTGAAGCGGGAAGACGACCCGATCCCCTTCAATCCTCCCACCTTCTTTTTCGACCGTACGTTTCGCGCGCTCCATCGTGCTCGCGACGATCGAGTTGAAGGAGTAGTTCGTGAATGAAAAGTTCTTGTCGGCCATGTTGGGTAGGTGTTCGACCCACTTCGCAGGGATGGCTTTGAAACCGTACACGGTCCCCAACACGCCACCTACGGTGCCAGGATTGCAATCGCTGTCCTGGCCGGCACGCATCGTAATCTCCAGGGTTTTGTCGAAATCGCCGCCCCCGTAAAGCAGCCCCATCGTGACGTACGCCCCGTTAAGCACGGCACTGATATTGAAAGGCTTCAATGCGCCTTCCGGACAGGGATCATCTCTGTCCCACTTCTCGTTGATAAGCTGCCAGGTGGTCTTCCAGTCGGGGTTGTGCGCCGACCAGGCGAGGACATCACGCACCATCTGCGCATAGCGGCTGCCGGACGGGATACCGGCCAATCCCGCCTCTACCACCTTGCGCGGATCGCGCTCGAAAAACGCCGCGGCGTACATACCGCTTACAAACATTCCGGCATAAACCCCGTCGCCGTACGCGATCACATGGCCGAACCGATCAGAGTATTTTTGCGCGGCTCGCGGCAGCCCCGGACACATCAAGCCGACGAAATCGGCTTCAAACTGCGTGCCAATCTCGTTCGTGTGGTACGTGAATCCGGGTTGACCCGACCGGGGTGCCTTGATGCCTCGGCGCAGCAGGCGCCGCGCCTGGCGATTGGCATGCCAGAGGCGGTACTGCGAATCCCTGTGAGCTTCGCCATACTGCTCAGTGGTAGCGTCCAAACCGAGCCTGTCCATCACCCCGGCGAACGTCATCTGGACATAGAGATCGTCCTGGTCGAGAGCTCCCTCGAGTTCTTCTGGCTTCCAATCGCGAGGGTCTTCATTGATTTTCTGGCGATATCTGAATTCAGTGGGGGCTCCGTAGGTGACGCCCACCATCTTTCCCGCCCAGCCCCCGCGAACCCTGTCCTCAAGTTCTGCGAGCGACAACGTCTGTGTGGAGACGCCTGCCTTCTTCGCACTTTTCTCTGCGCCAGGGCAGAAGCCAGCGCTGACCACCAGTATCAAAACACCAGAGGCGAAGATGCATTTTCGGAAGCTGGTCCGCATGCGTCACCTCCACAGATGGGAAAGACGACTCTGTGCCGCCCTGAGGGGCGGCGGCTACTTTGCGACCTCGCCTTGGTACACGACAACTCTGCCCAGGCCGATAGCGGTTCCCTCAGCCTGCGGGTTCTTCTTCCCCGTCACACGTACCTCGAGCTTGTGCCGGCCCACGGGTAGCCCGATCAACCAGACCGCCGTAGCCTGGTTGGCACGGGACCATTGCTTGGGCAAATACATATCGCGAATCTGAGCAGGCTTGCCGTCGATCAACGCCTCCAGGATGCCCAGGTCGTATCGCGTGTCCCCCTGAACGTAGATGGCGCTGCCGGAGAATTCAATTTCCATCGAGTCGCCCGGATGGCTGGAATAGCGGAGCTTCTCGTACTGGGGCAGCAACTTCCATTCGCCCTTCCAGGTGATACGCTCATCGATCACTTCAAACCGATCGGCGGGTTCGAGAGTGGGGAAGGAGACTTCCGCAGGGCCCGAGGCTTGGAAGGGTTGAACCTTGATGACGACCGTATCGTCCGTGAGCTTTCCCCCGTTGGCCTTCACATTCTCGATCGCCAATCGCAGGCACTCCTTCGACGCTGAATTGATGGAGTAATTTGTGAAATCAAATTTGACATCCATATAGGGTGCCATGTCGTTCTTCACTCGTTCAGGCAGCCCGCTGAATCCCAACAAGGTGCCAACGACTCCGCCCGCGTTGGCGGGGTTGCAGTCGGAGTCCTGGCCCGCGCGCGTCGAGATTTCAATGGTTTTGTCGAAGTCCGCCCGGCCGTAGAGCAAGCCGAGAGTGATATAGGCGCCATTCAACCGCGCCTGGATATTGAATTTGCCTTGAGCACCCCAAGGGCAGAGATCCTTGTTCCACTTGGCTTCGATCTCGCCCCAAGTCGCCTTCCAGTCGTTGGGGTACTGGTCGTGCCAGCGGAGCACGTCCCGGATGATCTTCGCGTAGCCGCTCTCGGGCGGCAGAGCCCCCAGACCGGATTCGACCACGCGGCGAATGTCTTTCTCGATGAAGGCGGCTGCGTACATGGCCGAAACGAAAACGCCGCCATAGACGCCGTCGCCGTAATTCATCACGTGCCCGGCACGGTCGCACATCTTCTGCGCGGACTGGGGCAGCCCTGGAGAAACGAGCCCGATGAAATCCGCCTCGATTTGAAAATCGATATCGTCGGCGTGCGGACTGTAAAGTGGGTGTCCCGATTTGTCGGGGGGAATGCCAGCTAATAGATTCTGCCGGCCTTGCCCGTTAGCGTGCCAGAGGAGGAAACCGCCCTGGGCGAATTCCTTCGCGAAATCCGCCGCGGAGGCATCAAGGCCGTGTACCGCGATGGCTTTGAGGAGAGCCATATTGACATACAGGTCGTCCTGGCCCGGCAGCTTTTTCAGGCCCTCCGGCTCCAATACGAGCGGGCCTTCGATGATTTCTCCCTGGTGCCGGAATTCCGTGGGCCCGCCGAAAGAGACACCATAAGCTTTCCCGACCCAGCCCCCACGGATTTTGTCAAGCAGAGCGATGCGCGACACCGTCACGGTGCGGCCAAAAGCACTCATGGCAATAATCAGGATGAGGAGACCCGATGTCCAAACGCCACGACGCAGCATTGTAAGCCTTCACCTCTTCAGGGGCGGTCACTCTGCGTCCATGACGCAGCGAAATCCCAGCGC
>CAZTHM010000046.1:0-14239 GCA_964613505.1 uncultured Acidobacteriota bacterium
CGCTCCAGGCCTATGTGAATTCGCTGATGCGCGGGCGACGCGGGGCTGTCATCGTCTCGAACCCCATGACGGGGGAAATCCTCGCCGTCTCAAATCCCGAGCGGGCGTTTGAGCGCGCGTACCCGCCAGGGTCCACAGCTAAAATCGTGCTGAGCGCGGCGGCGCTGGAAGCGGGAGTGGTCTCCCCGCGCGATCATATACTCTGTTTACGCGTCCCGGAGTTACTGGGCGATGCGTACCACTGCTCGCATCCTCCCCCCGTGGCGCCCTTCACGCTCACCGAGGCGCTGGCAAACTCGTGTAACTATTTCTTTGTTGCGCTCAGCACTCGGGTCACTTCCACCGCGCTCGCGCACGAGTACTCGCTGTTCGGTTTTGGAGCGGCGGCGGAGGGTCTCGGGATGAACTCAAATCCAGGTCAGGTTATCGTGGGTGATAACGCCACAGCCAAGGCGCGCGCCGTTTTGGGAGAAGCAACCGTCTTGGCAACTCCCGCGCAATTGTTGCTGACATATTCTGCCATTGCCACGCGTGGTCAGGTGCTTCGACTGTGGAGGCCGCCTCCCCGTCAAAGCAGCTCACTTCTCCGCCGGGTCAAGCTGAAGAGTGAGACGTTCGATCTCCTGCGGACCGGTCTTGAAGATTGCGTGCGCTCCGGGACCGGGCAGGGCGCTGCGGTGGAGGGCGTGCGAGTGGCGGGGAAAACCGGCACGGCCGCGGCGCTCGATGGCAGCAAAGTAACGCATGCGTGGTTTGTAGGTTTTGCTCCAATCGAAGCGCCGGAAATTGCGCTGGTCGTTTTCCTTGAGCGCGGTACCGGTGCCCGCGACGCTGCACCTTTGGCGGGAAAGATCTTGAATCATTATTTCGCGTTGAAGGACCGAAAGCGGTGATCAGAGATAACTATTCTCTGGCCGTGCTACTCCTTGCCCATACCTGCGTTCAGGCTCAGGGGCAGGAGCTTCGAATCGAACTCTTCTCGAAGAGCGCTCCGACCAGCCTGACGGTCCATGCGGGCGCGGAATCCGTCCGAATTTGTGAGGCTGCCCGCGGAAAGTCCTGCCTTGCCGTGGAACCCCAGGCGGCGGCACACTGCAATTCCATCGCGTCAACCTTCCGTTGCAGGGCGGGAGAGAAGACAAAGGAATTCCGAAGCGCCACGCTGGTCTCGGCGAAGCCCTTCGGCCTTGGAGTCACACGCGGGAAAGCCGTTGCCGGTGATGGTTCTCCTTCCATGACTTTTCGCGTACTGGAACTCCTGGGCACGAAGGGCGGTATGCGCGTCGTCGCCACCGTGGATCTGGAGACTTATGTGACGGGCGTTCTGGCGGGCGAAGCGGCGACGCTCAAGAGTCCACCGGCGCTCGCCGCGATGGCGGTTGGGGCGCGCACATGGGCCCTGCGGTCGCGAGGGCGGCACCGCGCGGATGGCTTCGATTTCTGCTCGCTGACGCATTGCCAGTTCTTTCGTCCGCCTTTGGAGCCCGCGGAGAGTAATTCCGCAGCCCTCAGTGAGGCGGTGACAAAGACCGCAGGCGTTGTCCTGAAATTCCACGGCCAGCTCATCGACGCGTACTACGGTGCGCACTGTGGAGGGACGACGGAAGCGGCGGGAAATGTCTGGCCGGACCGTAGCGCACCCTATTTGCGCAGTGTCAGCGACCCTTACTGCGCCAGCGGCGCCGCGGCTGCATGGCGGCAAACCATTTCTCTGGCCGACTTGAAGGTCGTGCTGCGTGAATTGCCCGGTGTTTCATTCCGCGGACCGCTGCGGGACATTGCCGTTGCGAACCAGGATGCCTCGGGCCGCGCACGAACGCTGCGCTTGGTGGGCAATTCCTCCCAGCGGGTTGACGCCAACGCGTTCCGGTACGCGGTAAACCGGCGACTCGGTTGGAACACGTTAAAGAGCAATCTCTACACGGTCGAACGCCGCGGCGACGGGATGGTTTTCGCGGGGCGAGGCCTTGGGCACGGCGTTGGCCTTTGCCAGACGGGAGCCGACCAGATGGGACAGATGGGCATCTCGTTTGACAAAATCCTCGCCCACTATTTTCCCGGTGCCATCCTCGAGAGTTCCGGCGGGCAGGGCGCGGCGCGCGTCCTTTCCAGCGAGCACTTTGAGATAGTTTTTCCTCCCCGGCAGGAACGACAGGCTACGAGCGCGCTCGAAGTCCTGGAGGTGCAACGCGCGAAGTTCGCTGGCCGCGCGGACTTGCTCCCGACGCGAACTCGCGTTCGCACCTGGGAAACCACGGCCGAATTCATTCGCGCCACCCGCCAGCCAGGCTGGGTGGCAGCGAGTAACGACGGCCGCGTGATCGATCTTCAACCGCTCGATCTTCTTCAGCGGAAGAAAATCCTCGAGTCAACGCTCCGCCACGAGTTGACGCACCTGGTAGTCCGTCGCCGGCGGGCACCCGAGGTTCCGCGCTGGTACGAAGAGGGGTTGGTTTTGTATTTGACCGGTGAGCCGGTGGGCGAATCACCATCCACGCTCGGCCCACGCCGAAGCCTGGAACTGAGTCTTTCCGAGCCACGCTCCGAGAGCGAAATGCGCGCCGCATACGCGCAGGCTCTCGCGCGCGTCAAGGAACTCGCGCGCCAGCGTGGCGAGGCGGCGCTCTGGCAACTCCTCGAACGGCCTGACGCTGACGGCCGACAGTGGTTCAGGAACGCAAAGTGAGAACTCCGGAATAGTTTTGTGGCGAGTGAGGCTTCACGGAGTTGGAGGCTTGTCCCGCGGGAAGTTGAAACGCGCGAGCGAGAGCGACCAGAACATCCATCCACTGATGATGAGGAGTAGCGCCCCGCCTATTCTCAGTAGCATCTGCGCATAATCCCAAGATCCGACGGAAACTTTGGGATGCCATGTGGCGAGCAGCCAGGCCAGGCCGCCGAATACTCCGCCGCTCAGGAGGCCGCTCCAAAACGGCGCGCGCCAGCAGCAACGCCCGAGGATGCGCGCCGCCTGACGACGCGTTTCCACCCAACCCTCGCGGATCAGGTGCGCCAGGGCGCTCAGTAAGAAGCTTCCGACGATAACCCAGATCAACATCTGGATGACCCAGAAGACTTTGCCCACGTCGACCGGATGGACGGCCGTCTCAGAATGGAACGTGAGGAACGACGCGACCTCGAGCACGAGATCGTCGCCCCGTTTGAAGAGGTGAAACAGGGCAAGGAGGAAAACCAGGCTCGCGGCTCCCCAAGCAAGCGAGCGCCAGTATTGCGCTCGACTGAAGCGGAGCAGACTCCGGACCTCGATTCGCTTGACCTCGCTGGTCGCGGCGCCAACGGAGGCCACTGATGTCGCCGCGAAGAAGGCGGCCGCAATGGCGACCTGCGCGATCGCCCAAATCAAAGCGAGCAGAAGAAGCAGGCCAGAGGATTCCGGGAGCCACAACCATTGATAGGTGCCGAACCCCCACAATGCGACGAGCGCCGCCAGCGTCACGAGAGCCGCGGGGCTGCGGGCCACTACGCCCAAGCTCCATTTCCAGGTGGCGATGGCATTCTTCATTCGATCAACCTCAAACCTCGCGTGGCCTCAGCGGGGCGTCACGGTTACCGTGGCACTGCGCGTGGAAGCCTGACGCGCCGGCTCGTACATGGGCAAAACCCTCGCGGGGTTGGCTTGGAACGTCCCCGGCGTGAGGGCCTTGAGCATGTAATGGAACCGGCCCTGGCCGCGTTTGAATGTCGTGGAGAAAAGCGCGGCGCGGTCGTCGTGGAATTCCCGGCGCGTGTAATAGAAAGCCCACCAGTCGGGCTTGACCTTAAGCTCGTACAGATTCTCCTGCTCGACGAACTCAAACCCGGCGGGAATCGGGTCTTCGATTTCCAGATACGATTGGTCTTCCGTGGCGTTCACGGTGAGGCGGACGATGACGACGTCGCCGCTTCTCGCTGTCCCATCGAACGGCTGCTCGGCGTAAACGATCCGATTCGGCGCTGCCTCCGGAACCAGCTTGAAATACTCGCGCACCACATTCAGCGCCACGCTGCCGGCCGGGGCGGGCTTGGGCTCGCGCGTGAAATAGGACGCGAACGCCGACCAGTAAAGCACTCCAGGCCCTTTCTTGACCAGGCGGATCTCATTCGCGCCGGCATGAACATCGGGGGCGTTCACGGTCAACGTGATGGGCAGCGGGTTCGCAACGTCCTTTTCGGTCACCTGCCGCTCCGCCAGTTTCTTGCCATTGACGAACACGCTCAATGAGTAGTTCGGTTTCAACTCGCCGGAAACTTTGAGGTAATCGATCAGTCCATAGATGGCCGTCGCGGTCTGTTCGGTGGAACTCCAGTAGTAGCCGTCGGAGCGGCGGTCGATAAGCCAGTGCGCCGCTTTCGGCAGCAAATCACTCTTCGGGTCGAGGTTCGCCAGCGCCTTGGCCACGTAGGCTGTCGTCTCAAAAGAATTGTCGGATGAGAAGTCGAGCATTTCCTGGCGCTCGGATTTCCACCAAACATAGGGCCCCTGAACTTTCGCGGATTGCTCGAGCAACTTCACAAATTCCTGCGCCCGTGGGTCCTTCATCCTTGCGAAGACCAGCGCCATGAGCGCCTGACCGTTGGGCGAGAGTTTCTCGCGGCCTTCGTACAAGCCTTCCGCAAGAGTGCGGTCGAAGTCCCCGCTCAGTGCGAGCGCGTAGATCAGGTAAGCGCGAAGGTCGGCGATGGCACGGGGATTCTCCTGAATCTGCTTCATGAGCGACCCGCGTCCGCGCCGCAAGCGGTTCTCGTCAATCGGATAGCCAGCGTCCTTGGCTTGAGCGAATCCCGCGACCACGTAGGCGGTCATGAAAGGATGCGTCTCGTCGGTCTCCCACCAACCCCACCCGCCGTCCTCGTGCTGGAATTGATAGAGCCGTTGCAATCCCGAGGCGATCTTCTTTTCGAGCTCTACATCTGCAGCGGGCGGCGTTAGTCCCAGGTCCTTCACAGCTTTCGTCACCAGAATATTTGGGAGGAAGCTCGACATGGTCTGCTCGACGCAGCCGTAAGGGTAACTGGCGAGAAAATCCAGAGCCGACATCAGTGTTCCGGCAACGGAAGGCGCCAGGTCAATGCGCAGCGACGAGGCTTCTGAGTTGATGTCGGCGGGGAGCACGATCTTTTCGTTGATCTGGGCTTCTGGCGCCGAACTTGAACCCGAAAGGGCCGCGTTCAGTTGCAGCCCCCAGGGTTTGACGGGCGCGGTCAATTCCAGCGCGTCGGACTCTTCATCGGTGAGCGCCTTGCTCAGGAATTTCGCCTCGCCGATCTTGGGAGCGCGGACCGTCCAGTTCACTACGGATTCTCCGTTCTTCGGAACCGTGACTGTGCTTTCCGCCTCGCCGGCGAGTTCGACGCCCTCGGCCTGCAGTGAGACGCGCGCCGTCTTATCGTTCTCCAGATAGTTGTGAACGATTCCAATGATCGTCGCCGTGTCGCCTTGCGTGAAGAAGCGCGGAATCTCCAGGCGCAGGATGAGGTTTTTGCGCGTGATGACCTTCTGCGTGACTTGTCCGACCAGTGTGTTTTTGCTGACAGCGCGGACGGTGGCGCGCCAGGTGGTAAGCGAATCGGGAAAGGAAAAACTGGCTCGCGCCTTTCCACTCGCATCCGTAACGACGGTTGGCGCCCAGTAGGTTGTGTCGGGGAAGTATTTGCGTACTTTGGGCTGGACGGGCTGGCCGGCCTTGAAATCGGCGAGCTTCGTCGTAGGCCGCAGCTCGGTCAATTCCATCTTGCCCCTGCCCGAATAGCCGGTGAACCAGTAGGTGGTGGAGAATTGCGTGTAAACCTGGTCCCAGCGTTTCCCATAGAAGACCTTGTCGGGCGGTCGGACAGAATCGGGCCGGACGGCGTAAATCGCTTCGTCCACCACGCCCAGGCTTAGCTCCGCGCTGACGGGACGCCCTTGCTCGTCCTGGGCAGTCACGGTGTAAGTCACCTTGTCGTTCGGCCGATACTGCGGCTTGTCGGTTTCGATGGTCACCTTCAAAACCTTCTCGGTAGCGGGCACCGAGATGTTCTTGCTTCCCTCGAAGAGTTGCTCATTCTTCACGAAGGTGGCGCTGAGGAAGAAATTGGGTTCGTAGCGTTCCTCAATGGGAACATCAACGGTGAAGGAAGCCTCGTTCGATGTGTGCACGGACCAGGTGTAAACCTGCTGGCATTCGGTGGTGACCAGCACCTGCGCGCCCGGCTTGTTGGTGACGATCAGCACATGCGCGGTATCACCGGGCCGATAGGAACGCTTGTCGGGATAGATTTCCAGCCGCTGGTATTCCGGCGCTTCGCCGCCGTAGCTGATGCCGGCGATCCACAGGCTGGTCTCGAAGGTCGCCTCGCGCCGGTTGCGATCGAAAGCGCCGGCGTGAACGGTGACCCACGGAACGCGCGGCACCGTGTAAGCGAAATGCGCGATCCCTTTTTGATCGGTCGTCACCCGCGCCTGGCTCAGCGGCCGGCGGGTAGCGTCCTGACCCCATCCCGTCCGTTCGGTGAATGCAAGCTGGACGCTCGTGGAGACGGGTTGCGCGTCGTAGTCCACGGTGCGGACGGTGATGTCCACCTGGTCGCCGGCGCGATAGACATAACGGTTGGTGTCCAGCAGCACGACGACGGTGGAGTAAGTCACCAGCGCGCTTCGGCCGCCGACAATTTCACGATTGCTGGCGTCGGTGACGTGCGCTTCAATGCGGTAGTTATAGGAATTCTTCTCCGCATCAATTTCCGTGGGGACGGTGATCCTCAGAATTCCTTCGGGATCGAGTTGGCCCGCGCCCTGGCTCACTTCCGCGCCGTAGCCGTAGTATTCCCCGCCGCCTCCCTCTCCTTCGTCGCCCTCGTATTCCTCGGAGCCCCAGAGGACTCGCCAGTAGGGAAAGTAGTAGCGCGATTTGTAAATCGAATACTTCACGCTGCCATTGGCCACGGGCGAGCCGAAATAGTAGCGCGCGTTGATGGTGGCCTGGATCGCTTCTCCCTGGAGGTAGCGGGGCTTGTCGGTGGATACGGTCACCTCGTATTCCGGCTTCTTGTATTCCTCGACCTCAAACCCGCCGTAAACGGACTTGTCGCCGATATGCGCCGTGATGGAATAGCCTCCCAGTGCCGCGAGCGGAGGCAGCGTCAGTTCGCCGTGGAACGATCCGTAGGGGGAGAGATTGAGCTTCTGCTGGTAGACCGTCTTGGAATTGCCGTCGGTGATTTCAACGGTGACCGGGCCGGGAATGTCCAGGCTGTACTGCCCGCCGCGCCGGGCGCGTAGGATGCCTTTGAATTGGACCTCGTGCGTGGGGCGATAGACGGGGCGGTCTGTGTAGATGTACCCCACAAAGTCGGTGGCGGAAGAATCGTAGAAGAAAAATGATTCGACGCTCGTGGCGGCGACGTCCTGGCCCTTCGCTGCCACCATGATGGAGTCTTCGACCTTGATATGCTCGAAGCTCGCCTGCGAGACGCCCGAGGCGTCCGTCATCCCGCGCGCCAACTCCTGATGGTTATTGAAGACAACGGCGGTTGCGCCTTCGATGGGAGCGCCGGAGGAGCGGTTGGCGACAAAAAGCAGAATTTGTCCGGGCGCCGTCTTCGACACCAGCGCCAGCTCCGTGATCATCACCACCGTGTAGGCGCGTAATTCGCGGTTGGCCACCTCCACCAGGAAGAGTCCCTTCTGGTGGAGGTCGACGGGAATCTCGCGGTATTCCGAGTCGCGCGTCTTGGGCAGCAGTTCACGCCAGGAAAGCACCAGTTGCTGGCGGTTGAGCAGTGGCACCTGCGCGTAGGCGGTAATGTCGAGCGGGATGCGATTCAACTTTTGTTGCTGGGTACGCGAAGAGCGGAAGCTGGCACGCGTCTCGAAGCTCAACTGGTAACGGAAGAAATCGCGAAGCGAAAGGCGCAGGTCAACCTTCCACTCGTGGAAATGCTCCAACCAGGTTTTCTCGCGCGCCAATTCGCGCTTCTCGCTGCCAAAAGAATGCGCGTCTTTGAGCTTGCCGAAAAACGCCACGGGATCCTTGACGCGGTAGATGCGAAAGTCCAGCCGGTCCACCTGCCGGAACTGAATCCAGATCTTAGGCTGTTGCGAAGGGGCGAATGTTTGTTGCGAGGAGACGGTGAAAAACGACTCGGTGGATGGAGTTTCCTGGGCCCGCGCCGGGGCGAGCGTTGCGCAAAGCCCGAGGAAAACCCCTGCCGCTAGCAGGATGCTCTGGATCGAGCCGTGGTGAGAATTGATTCTCATGCTCATCTAACGCAACAGGTCAAGACGATAAACGCCCAGGAAGCGCGGATTGACGGCGAGCGGCCGCCAGCGCGGGTCTGGGTGTTGCATCAAGAGCGCGGCCCGAAGGTGGCGGACTTCGCCCCGCCTCCCGTCCAGGTCGCCCGTGTGGTAGACAATCCAGTCCGAGCCCTGCGGCTGGAAGTGCGAGCGGCCCACAAAAAGAATCGAGTGGAAGGGTTCGCTCTGGTCGGGCTGCTGAAAGAAGAGCAAATCGCCCGGCCGCGCCGCTTGAACGTCGCGCGAAACCGGAAAAGAGTTGTACATCATCAGCGTGTGCGCGTCGGCAAACTCGCCGAACGCGCCGTTCTCGAGGTCCGAGGCCGCGAAGGGCCCGGGGCGTGTGCGAAAGAGGCTGCGACCCAGCGGCCAGCGTGGATAGGCGTATTTGCTGATGTCTCCGAAGCCTGGCTCGTGGGGCAGGCCCACGTCGCGATGCCAGGCCGGTGTGTGCGCGGTCAGCGCGTTGCGATAGGCGTAGCGAATCAGCGCTGCGCAATCCTGAACTTCCTCGGTGACGGGAGGCGAAGGATGATAATAGGCAGCTTCGGCGAGGAACGTCATCCAGCGTGCATAATTCTCGCGGTCCGCCGGGCGATCCAGCCGAGCACAGGCCGGGAACCCGTCGCCGAAGCTGTCGTCCCAGATTTTTGCGTTGGGCGAAGTCTCGATTGTGAACGCCGGTGAAGCCAGCGGGCCCGCGGTCCCGGCCGTCTCTCGCCGCCCGGGAGAAAAGACGGTAAGGCTCAGTTCCATCCCCGCATAGGCGACCGCGAAAAGGCCGAGCAAAGATGAAACGAGGCGGAACCATCGGCGGAGTTGTTTAGCTCGATGCACGGGCAAACTCGAAGTTGATTTAAGCCGAAAGCGCGAACATTCTACGAGCCTCGCGGGGGCTGCGCAAGGCCATTTGAAGGATGTACGAAATCAGGTTGAACTTTCGCCCCTGGCCCGGAATAATGACCGGGACAATCCAGACGCGAGGAGACGAAATGACGAAGAGAAAGTGGTCGTGGACGCTGACGCTTTGTGGACTGCTTCTTGCCGGGCGGGCGCTCGGGGCAGATTCGATTTCGATCGAGGGCGCACCCTCCGATACGGGCTTCAACGTGGGTTCCGAGGCGACGATCCACGCTACTTTGAAAGGGGTCTCCGGCGACACTGCCCGTTTCGTGGTTTTCGCCGATATTTCTTACATCGGAACCACGGCGGTGAGTAGCGTGCAACTGGACCGCCAGGCCGAGACAAAGCCCAGCGAGGTTCAATTCGAAGGCGGGTGGCCAATTCCCGCCGACGCCCCGACTGGCGTTTACAGCGTGACGCTGCGCGTCGAAGATCGAGCGGCGCACAAGGCCTATGCCCGTCAAAAAATCCGGGGCTTTGCAGCCTACAAGAAGCTGGTGCGCATCGCGCGCACGACGATCGACCGGACCTTTTACGTGGTCGGGCAGCCGATCCAGTGCGAGGTGGTGCTGGAGAACCTGACCAGCCACGAAATGAAAGATTTGAAAGTCGAGTTTTCCAACGCCAACTATCCCTGGATCTCGCTTTTCTCGAGCGAAGGGAGCGCCACCAGCCAGACCGAGAATCCCGAGCTGGGCATCAAGGTCCTGCGGGATCGTCTGAACCTGGCCCCGCGAAGTGAAGTGACCATACCCATGATGGCCGCGGGCACTGCGGCTTTCCTGCAAGGCCAGCAAGTGGCGGTGATGGGCGCGGGCGGGCCGGCACGCCACGAAAAGGTGCCGCCGCCGGAGGTGAACTCCTACACCGTCGCAGTCTGGAACGTCGACCGCACCGTGCTCTACGACATGCAGTTCACGACGCCGGCCGTGGTGCGCGCCCCCGATCGCGAACGCCCGACTCCTTACGGGCGGAGTTTCACCCATCCGTACAATTCGGATATCGATTACACGAAGTACCGCGAGTTTTATGCGCCCGACCAGATTTCGTCCGCCATCGCCCTGGACCGCGGGCGCACGCTCTTGAGGCCCGGTGACCACATCACGGTCAAAGCAACGCTGAAGAATCCTGGCGACGTCGCCTGGAAGGGCGCGGACTTTCGGGGAGAGGTTTTAGACGCCGGCGGCAAGGTGCTCCACACGGCGAACTTCGCGGCGGGCTTTGAGCTGGCTCCGGACCGGACGCGCGCCGTGGACGCCGAACTTTGGACAATTCCCGGCGCGCTCGCGCCCGGCGGCTATTCGCTCCGGCTCTCCGTGGTCCAGCCCGGCGGGGGGATTGTAGCCAGGATCACCTCCGACATCGCCGTGAACACTTTGCCGCAATCACTCTTGGTGATCTGCGCGCACGAAGACGACGAACAGCTCTACGCAGGGCTGATGCGCGCCGCGGTGGAGGCGGGAGTCCCTGTCCAGGTGTTGATCTTTACCGGCGGCGATGTGGGCGCTTGCGAGCGCTACTATTCCAAACCCTGCGGTCCGAATGAGGCGCGCGAGTTCGGCATGGTCCGCATGGAGGAAACTATCGATGCGCTGGGGCACATCGGAGTCCCGCGCGACAAGGTGATCATTCTCGGCCTGCCGGACGGCGGCTCGGGCGCGATTTGGTCGAAGAACATCAAGCCCTCAAATCCATTCCTCTCGATCTACCTGGCCACGGACCACGCTCCTTACGAGAACGTCCTGCGGCCCAACCTGCCCTTTGCGCGCGAGCCGGTGATTGATTTGGTCAAGCAGATCATTACGGATTTCCGCCCCGGCATGCTCGCCCTCACGCATCCCGACGAGCGCCACGTCGACCACCGCACCGCCAATTGGTTTGCCATGAAGGCTTGCCACGAATTGCTGCGTGAAAAGCGCCTCGACCCCAACACCGTCGTCCTCGCGGACGTGGCGTACGGCGCGGGAGGTTTCAAACCCGCTCCTTACCGTTACGAGAAGGCAACGGTGTTCCTGAGCGGCGAAGCCTCCGCGCTCAAGCAAGAGATGATCTGGCTCTATCAGTCGCAAGACGGGAACCTCCATGAGGGCATGCGAAAGAGCTCGGCAGAATTGCCGCGCGAAGAAAATCATCTCCGCATCCTCGATTGGCAGGAACATGAAGGATGGAACGAGTAAAACTCGTGATTCGGGATTAGGGGTCCGTGCCAAATCGTCGCTAATATGATTCGCGTGCCGGGAGTGACTTTTTATCTCTCGAAATTTTCTGCACTCTGCGGCACACTGTCTGCCGCGCCTTTGGCGGCGCATACCGCGTAATGATGAAGAAGGACAGAGAACGATGAGTGAGCAAGCAAAACTGGCGGCGCTGGCAACGCCTTCGATTTTGCCTCCACTGCACAACCGATTCGCACCCGCCGCGCTTGCCAACCGCGCCTTTCGCGGTCTGGTGCGCAAGTCCGGACGCGGCGCGCCTTTGGTTATTGGCCTGGAGCGCGGCGACGGCTCAATTTCCGCTTACCGGACCGAATGCTTCGACGAGGGCGCGAGTTCGTCCGCGCTGAATCTGCCTTACGCTGAACGGCTGGTGAAATTTCTGCTTTGGCAGCGCGGGGGTTGGCGAGTGATCGTGGGCGGGCCGCGCAGCGTGGGCGAGTACATCCGGCGAGTATATTCACCCCAGGGTGCACGCGCGTTTGATTACGACTTCATGGGCGGCGTCTACGAGCACACGTTCACGGTGGAGATTACGGACCCCGACAAGGTACCTCAACCTTCGGAGGGCACGGTGCGCCTGGGCGGGCATCTCGAGGGCTGCCGGATTGGTTTCGACCTGGGTGCCAGCGACCGCAAAGTTGCGGCCGTCAAAGACGGCGAGGCGGTTTACACCGAAGAAGTGGTTTGGGACCCGCGCAACGCGACCGACCCGAGCTATCACTTCAACGAAATCAACGCGGCGCTGAAGTCCGCGGCGAAGCACTTGCCGCGCGTGGACGCCATCGGCGGCAGCGCTGCGGGCGTCTATATCAACAACCGCCCGCGCGTGGCGTCGCTTTACCGCGGCGTTCCCAAAGATCTCTTTGATGCAAAGATAGCGCGCCTCTTCATCGACCTGAAAACGGCCTGGGGCGGGATTCCGTTTGAAGTGGTGAACGACGGTGAAGTGACGGCGCTGGCCGGCGCAATGTCGCTGAATGACAACGCCGTGCTCGGCATTGCGCTCGGCTCGAGTCAGGCCGGCGGCTACGTTACCGAAAATGGCGAGATCACCACCTGGCTGAACGAGCTGGCCTTTGTGCCGGTGGATTACGACCCTGAGGCTCCGGCGGACGAGTGGTCGGGCGATCCCGGAGTGGGCGCGCAATATTTCTCCCAGCAGGCGGTATTTCGCCTCGCGCCCGTGGCGGGCATCAAGTTGGACGAATCGCTGGGCCTGGCGGAAAAACTGAAATCCGTGCAGGAGCTGTTTCATTCTGGCGACGAGCGCGCGCGATTGATTTTCGAAACGGTTGGCATCTATGTTGGTTATGGCATCGCTAATTATGCTGACTTCTATAAGCTCCGCCACGTTCTAGTGCTCGGCCGCGTGACTTCGGGAGAGGGTGGGAACATCATTCTCCGCCGCGCCCAGGAAGTGATGCAGAAGGAGTTCCCAGACCTCGCGGCGAAGATATCCATCCACCTGCCGGACGAATCCAGCCGGCGCATCGGTCAGGCTGTGGCAGCCGCCAGCTTGCCGGAAATCAAGTAATGCCTGGGAGGAACGCGATGAACTTTTATAACTCCACTTCGGAGGTGTATGTCCCTGACGGCTCGGCCGCGGATGCGGCGCTCTCGCGCACCACTCACCTGAGCGTCGGCGCGCATCAGGACGATCTTGAAATCATGGCCTGGCATGGCATCCTGGAGTGCTTCGGCAAGAGCGACAGGCATTTCACCGGCGTTACGGTCACGAACGGTTCCGGAAGCGCGCGCGAGGGCGACTACGCGCATTACACCGACGAGCAGATGCAAGCCGTGCGCCGTGCCGAGCAGAAGAAAGCGGCGTTCGTCGCCGATTACGCCGCGCACGTGTTCTTGGACTACACCAGCGCCGCGGTGAAGGACGGGAAGAACACCCACGTCGTCGAAGACCTCAAGCAGGTCATCGCGGCCTCAAAGCCTCAAGTCATCTACACGCACAACCTCGCCGATAAGCACGATACCCACGTGGGCGTGGCCCTGCGCCTCATCCGCGCCCTGCGCGAGCTGCCCAAGGACGTGCGCCCCCAAAAGCTGTATGGCTGTGAAGTCTGGCGCAACCTCGACTGGCTGAACGATGACGAAAAGGTCGTCTTCGACGTTTCCGCGCACGAAAACCTGGCCATGTCGCTGGTGGGAGTCTTCGATTCGCAGATTGCCGGCGGCAAACGCTACGACCTCGCCACCATGGGCCGCCGCCGTGCCAACGCCACTTACTTCGCCTCGCACGCTACCGACGTCGCCACGTCGGTAATCTTCGGCGTCGACCTCGCACCGCTGATGGAGAATGAAGCGCTCGATCCTCGTGATTACATTGCCGCGTTTATCGATCGCTTTGCCCGGGATGTCGCCGGTAGGGTCGCGAAGCTGTCCTGAGGCCCCTGCATCCGAACTGCAGAGGGTGCGCCGCTCTCGCTCAGAGTGGGACTGGCACTACGCCCCGGCGCGCTCGAAGGGAAGGTTTTCGAACACCGTCCAGAGCATTACGGAGAGCTTGTAAGGCGCTGCGGCGGGCGCGGCAACGGGCGCTGCGGGCGAAACTGCGGAAGAGATTCCCCCGGTGGCCGCGCCCAGCGCGCCAGCGGCAACACTTCGGGAAAATGTTCGCCGGTTCATTGGGCACTCCGAAGAAGTCGACAGTCCACAGTCGGCAGTTGACAGTAAAGAACCAGGTCACTGTGAGCTGTTAACTGTTGACTGTCAACTGCTCCTAGAGCTCGCCTTTTCTCGACTGCTTCACCAGGTAATCACAGGAATGGCCGACGATGGCCATCATGGTGAGAGTGGGGTTCTGGCAGCCGATCGAAACGAAGCAACC
>CAZTHM010000047.1:0-13963 GCA_964613505.1 uncultured Acidobacteriota bacterium
CATGTCGCTTCCTCCTGCTTAGTCCGGAACCGGAAGTGTATGCCCCGCGGGATCCTTGGGCCGGAAAGGCAAGTCCGGGGACCCGCCTAGCAGCGTGATTCCCCAGGCATAGTTGATATTGGTGGGGACCATGTGCGAGCGCATGCGGATGACGCGGTAATCGTTCGTTTCCGGGTCCTTGTCCACGGTCTGGAGTGTCAGGTCCACATCTACCGAGCGCACGTAGGTAGTAAAACCATAGGTTACATTGCCAAATGTATCATAATTCAGTTGCAGAATGGGTTTCTGGTCCGGATTCCGGTACACCCCCGAGCCGTCGGGAAAGGCCAGGATATTGTCGGCCAGGGGTGAAAAAGTGTCGCTCGTGGCGCTTTTGGCAGCGGGAATATTATAGTTCAGGGTGGGCGTCATAATGCTCGTCATAAAGCGCGACATTTCCATCAGGTGACAGTTCTGCGGGCCGGAACCCGTTTGGCACGGGAGCGTCGAGGTCGTGCCCGTGTCCACCAGCTTGTACTCGCCATAATGCAGCGTGCCGTTCCCGTCGATGTCGCCGAAGAACTGGATGAGATTGACCGCCACGGATTGGCCGGTGCCCACGGCGGACGCGCTGTAGAGAATGCCATTGGGGAACGGCAACGACCGCGTAAACACCGCCTGCCCGGAGGCATGCGGCAACGTGGGAATGGCGGGGAAAGTTGTGGAGGTGATGCTGTGAGTGGAATCCCCAAGGACCGCGATGATTTCCCGATTGGGGTCGGCAGCACTCGAGCCGATTTCGACGAGGTTGCCGTAAAACAGCCCGGTCGTGTCGTTGACGGTTATGTTCACGATGGTGCCCGTGGGTACCACCGCCGCCGTCAATGACCGGTGGATGGTGAGGTTGGGATTGTGGCCGGCCTGCTGGAGTTCCTGGGTCATGAGCTCCAGGGCGCTGCGCGCGCTCCCGTTGCGTTCCGCCAGGAGTTGGTCACCGCGGTAGCGCTGCTGGTTGAATCGCAGGAATTGAAAGACCGCGGACATCAGGACCGTGATGATCGTCACGCTGACCAATACTTCGATGAGGGAGAACCCGTGCGCCGCGGAGTCCTCCTGGGCGGCGTCTTGACACCCAGGCGCTGGAAGCATGGTTTCCCGGCGTACCGGCTCCCGCCCGCCGGGTCCACCCACCGGCGCAGGTGATATTCGCGCTTGCCTCTCCGCATCTTTCACGAGTCAACCTCCCAACGAAAAACCCATCTCCCCTCGGCTCCTCACGCTCGGAATCCCTTATTCAGAAAGAAACGTGCTGAGCATGGCCGAGGGCGCGGCCGAGCCCGTGTTCACCGCGGCGCGGCTCCACACGATCACATCCACGCGTTTCAGGCCGGGGGTATTGGCCCCCGTCGAAATGATTTCGGTCACCTGCCACTGTCGCTGGTACGCAAAGGTTCCCACGACCGAGCAGTCGGCCCCTGTGTATTGGTTTCCCTCGGAGTCGAGGAAGTCCACGTAGCCAATCATGGCGCCGGAGGTCGGGCAGCCGGCAACATAGGTCAAGGTGCCGCCGGATTTCAGCCCCTGATTCCAGCCTGACCCGGTGATGCCGGTGGTGTTGCAGTCGGCAGTAGGTGTGGTCTCCGTGCAATCGTACCAATCCAAATTGATCAGGGTCTCGATTTTGTCCTGCGCATACACGGTCACGCGGCTCATTTCCACTCCCTGATTCTTATTCGTCGCCGTGGCCTTAAAGACCACTCCGCCCAGGGACGTCATCACAAAGGTCGCAATGAGGACCGCCATCATGGTCTCGACCAGTGAGACCCCGCGTTCCGTTTTCGGCATCTTCATACCCCTCCCCCGCTTTCCCCCTGCTAGCGCCTTACCCAGGTGGTCGTCGCAACATTATAATTCCACACCGTAATCCGCCCCCCTAAGGACACCGTGACGGCATCGTAGAGGTCGTTGTCATTCTTGAGATAAATCACATTGTTGTTCATGGGTGTTCCCATGTTGTTCACCGGCAGCCCGCGCGTATTGAAGTAAACCGTTGTCGAACTTGCCGTAAAGCTGGAGGGAATGTTTCCTGGCTTGGCCGAAACCGGGCACGTGGCGAGGAACGAGATCCCCTGCGACAGCCCCAGGCTGACTTCGGTTGACGGCGAACCGTAAGGGGGGGTAGGGGTGTTCATCCGGTCCATATTGAAAAGATTCGCGCCGGTCGAGACACTCAGACGGTAAGGTGTGAATTGAGATGCGGCACGGAACCGAGTAACGTTCAGTTGCGAAGCAAGGGCTGAAGCGTCCGCGTGGAGCCTATAGCCTTTTACGAAGGTGTAGGCGCTGGGCAACGCCATGACGGCGATGATGCCGATGATCGAAATGACGACCAGCAACTCCAGCATCGAGAATCCAGAGTTATTCCTGCGCATCCGAAATTCGCTCCCTTGCTCCTCCGCCCGCCGCTGAGGCCAAAGAGGTGGCAGCCTGACCTCAAGCTCGCACCTGCCAGGGCGATAGGCCGCCTTCCAGCCGGCGGTGTCGGAAGAAAGTCCCCACCCTCTTGGGCGAACTATAGAATAGTTCTTCCTTCTCTGCAAGCACCGGCCTAGCCGGACACACTTCCACTTTCTCTGTAAATGAATTAACCAGCAATTTAACATCCAAGCCGGTTCTCCCGATTGCTCTTCTCAACCAATTGTAAATAAGCGGGTTATCATATTACCTTGCCTGCATATCCGTGGCACTCTCGGCGCCAAGTGCAAGTTTTTGTCACTTCTGAGATGAAAAAAAGTGGCACTTTCCCGCCCGGGCCGGAAAGGGACACGCCGGCGGCCCGTCCTTTTCCAGCCTGAATTCACTTCTAGCCTACTCCTCCGGCTGCCTCCGAGACGCCAGCGGGGAGACTCAGCGCCTTTCTCTCCTCCGTGAAACTTGGTATAGTTTTTGTCCAGCGTCTTCCCAAGAATCGGCGTGCTGAAGAATGGGACGGCCAGAAAGGGTTGGGACGAATGCCATCTTATTTGGTAACAGGAGGAGCCGGGTTCATCGGGTCGGCGCTCGTCCGGCGTCTGCTGGAGCGCGGCGACCGGGTAAAAGTGGTTGATAATTTTTCGACCGGCTTGCGGCGCAACCTGACCGAAGTCCTAGATCGGATTGAACTGCTCGAAGGGGAGCTTGCTGATCTCGCAGTGGCCCAGAGATCCGTCGCCGGAGTGGAATTCGTTCTCCACCAGGCGGCCCTTCCTTCGGTTCCACGCTCGATCGAAGACCCGATCAGCAGTAACCATGCCAACGTAACCGCGACGCTGAATCTGCTCGTTGCGGCGCGAGACGCGGGCGTGAAGCGATTCGTTTTCGCGAGTTCCTCGTCGGTCTACGGCGACACTGAAGTTCTTCCTAAGGTCGAGACGATGCGCGAGAACCCCATCTCCCCTTACGCGCTCACCAAGCTCACCGGCGAAAAATACTGTGTGATCTTTCACCGCGCCTACGGCTTGCCCACCGTTTGCCTGCGCTACTTCAACATCTTTGGCCCGAGGCAGAATCCCGACTCCCCCTATTCCGGCGTCATCTCACGATTTGTAAGCGCCGCCCTGGAGGGACGCCGTCCGACCGTTTGCGGCGACGGAGAACAATCGCGCGACTTCACCTTCGTGGAGAACGCAGTCCAGGCCAACCTGCTTGCCTGCGCGGCGGAGGGGGTCGCGGGCCAGGTGTTCAACGTGGGGACGGGAGAGCGATGCACTCTCAATGATGTCCTCCAAGTGCTCTCTGGGATTGCCGGAAAGAAGCTGGACGCAGAGTATGTTGCCCCCCGCTCGGGTGACGTTCGCCACTCCCTAGCCGATATCGAGAGAGCGCGCCGGCTCCTCGGCTACGACCCCAAGGTGCGCTTCGAGGAGGGACTGCGGGAGACGGTTTCATGGTTCAGATCAGTCCGAGCGGCCTCTTCTACTCAATAGCAGTGCGGCCCTTCCCATTCGTCTTTACGGCGACTCCGCGGCAAGGCTGTCCCTTCTGCAGCAGGCAGTAACCCCGCTTGGAGCGTGACCAAATGCTGCCGGCCCCGGTGGAACCGAGTTACGCGGAGTCAGGCGCAGACCACCTGTAGCTCGCGGAGATTGCTGATTCCGCGGGATTCGCAGTAGAATCGAGGGCAGTTCCTGGAGCGGCTCGAACCCTCACGACGCTGGGGCTTGCGAAGGCTCAAAATTGCCGGTCAGAAAAGCATATCGGCGTGTTGTCCGCCAGTTCGAGGTGTTCCTCATGGGAGTGGGATTCTGTTTTGGGAAGGGAAAATGAACCAACAACTTTCGTCGCCACTCGCTGCCAAACAACCTCTTCGATTGCCGCGGAACTCGCCTTTCCCGCGCCGAGCCTGCGCGCTCGCGGCGCTTGCGGCGGTGATTTGCGCAGCTTCTTTGAGGGCACAAACACCCGAGGAAGATATGCGCGCGATGCGCCGCGAACTCCAGCAATTGCGCCAGGAATTGGCGGAGTTGCGCGAAGAGGTGCGGCAGTTGAAGGCGCCCGTTGCTCAGGCGCCGCCAGCCGTGCCCCCTCAGCCGATGGAAACCGCGCCGGAGGCCGCGCCACCGGCAACTCAGGCCGTACAAGAATCGGGGAGTGCGGAGGAAACTTCGCTCGCCGACTCGCTCCCGCTCCTTCAAGCGCAAGTCGCCGAGCAGGCCCAAACCAAAGTCGAATCGAATTCGAAATTGCCTGTCAAGATTTTCGGGACGATTGTCTCCAACACCTTCATCAACACGGGTGAAGTCAACTGGCTTGAAAACCCCAATGTTGTGGTGCCCACCCTCGCGTCGCTCCCGGCGGGGTCATTCAGCTCGACGCTGCGGCAGAGCCGAATTGGCGCGGTGGTGGAAGGGCCCACGATTGGCTCGGCAAAAGCGAATGGATTCTTCGCTGTGGATTTCCTGGGAGGAGTCCCGAATTTCCAGACCGGACAAGTGATGGGAATCCCCAGGCTCCTTTATGCCTTCGTGCGCATCGAGGGCGCGAAGACGGCGCTCGAGGCCGGACAGGATCAAATGATCCTTGCGCCCCGCAATCCCACCTCGCTCGCCGCGATGTCATTCCCGGACCTCTATCGCTCCGGAAATCTCTATTTGCGCGCCCCGCAAGTTCGCGTGGAACATACGTTCAGCGCGGGAAAGAGCGGGGATATTCTGGCGATGGGAGGGATCATGGCGCCGATCGGCGGAGATTTCGCAGCCAATGCGCTCACGTTTGTTCCCCCCAACCTCGCGGGCGAACGCTCGCGCTGGCCCGCGCTGCAAGCGCGCCTTGCCTGGCGAGGCCGGCCCGCCGGCGGCGGCGAGGACAAGGATTGGGAAATCGGGCTCTCCGGCCATTACGGTCGCGAGCGCTATGCCGCAGGCATTACCCCAAGCTGGGCGACGGCGCTGGATTTCGACGCGCATTCCGGCCGCGTGGGAATTGGGGGAGAATGGTTCGTCGGGCGCAACCTGGACGCCTTCGGCGGCGCGCTCGGCCAACTGGCGAAGTCCACGGGCGGCTTTTTCGAAGGGCGACTGCGAGCCACGCCACGGCTCGAATTCAACAGCGGCTTCGGTAAAGACCGGCTCTTTGACTTGAGCGGCTATAAAGTGACGATGGCCGGAAATACGAGCGTGTACGCCAACACGATATTCCGCTGGACGCCCGAACTGGCCAGCTCGATCGAGTACCGCTGGCTTTCCACGGAGCCCAAGCAAGGCGAGGCCCGAAGGAACAACCATATCAACTTTGTGTTAGCCTATAGCTTCTGATTATGAAAACTACAATCATCTGTTCAAGCATTGCTATGACCATGATAGTGACTTGCGCGCGGGGCGCCCAAGTCAGCGGGCGCGTGGTGGTCACCGGGCGGGGGGACCGTTCCCCCGCCGTCACTTTTGTCTACGCGGAGCCGCTCGGCGGGCGGACCCCGGTCCGGCCCGGCCATTACAAGTTGGCGCAGCAGAACAAGTCTTTTCAGCCGCGCGCGCTCGCCGTGCCGGCGGGCTCCACCGTGGACTTTCCCAATCTTGATCCGATTTTCCATAATGTCTTCTCGCTCTCCAAGCCGGGGCCGTTCGACCTTGGCCTCTACCGGGCCGGAGCATCGAAAAGTCGTGTGTTCAATGAGCCGACGGTTTATCGCGTTTTCTGCAACATCCACCCGCAGATGACCGGGGTCATTGCTGTCCTGCCAACTTCTTTCATTGCTGACGTGGACGCCTCGGGTGGCTATCGCCTCGACCTCCCTGCCGGCCGCTACCGGCTGACGGCATGGTCGGAGCGCGCGAAGCCCGCGTCGGCGGAGATTACGGTTTCCGAGGCGGCCTTGTCTGCGCCCGACTTGACGCTGGATGAATCGAAGTTCGTTGAGCTTTCGCACAAGAACAAGTTTGGCCAGGATTATCCCAAGAGCGCCTACGATCCGTTAAAAGACAGCCGGCCGCAATAGCCAGTTCGGTTACACAAGGCAGAATTGTTGAGTGGAGTTCGGCGCAATTAGACTGAATTGACGCGATAGACGGCGACGGCTTGGCTGAAGCCTTTCACGTGTTGCGGGTCGAGGATCTCCGCGGTGATCTGGTTCTGGACGATGTGGTAGGTTGATTCGGCCAGCAGGGTTTCACCGGGCCCGGCCAGCGCGCAGAGCCGCGCGCAGAGATTCACGTTCGAGCCGATGACGGTAAAGTCGAGCCGGTCCTGGCCGCCGATGCTCCCCAACACGACTTCGCCGGTGACAATCCCGATGCCCACGGCGATCGGCTGCGCCTCCGCCTGCGAAGCGTTGTAGCCCTCAATGGCCTGATGGATTTCCGTTGCGCATTGAATGGCGCGGAGCGCGCCGTCGTCACCGGAAAACAGCGCCATCACGCAATCGCCCACGAACTTATCCACGTCGCCGTCGTATTTCTTCACGCGCTCAGTCTGCAGGCCCAGACATGCGCTCAGGATTTTCACCACTTCTTCCGGCGCCATCTGTTCCGACATCGCCGTGAAGCCGCGCATGTCCGAAAAGAAAACTGTCAAAAGTTTTCGCATTCCCACCGAGCCCTTCATGATGAAGCGGGACTGAATCATCTCGACCGTGGATTGCGAAACAAACTTCTGCATATCTCTTCGCTCGCGCAGGCCTTGAATCATGCTGTTAAAGGACTGGGCGAGGTCTCCGATCTCGTCTCCTGTGTGAACGTCGATTCGGAACTCGAAATTTCCTGAGGCTACCTGCTCCGTGCCTTCCACGAGCTTCGCCACCGGCGCGGTTACAGAGCGCGCGAGCCCAGCGCTGGCCAAAATCCCTGCGACAGCCGCGCCGAGCCCGAGCAGCAGCAGGCCCAATTGAATCCGGCGGTAGGGTGCTAGAGCGCGGTCGCGGGACTGCAGGACCACCGCCAGTGGTAGACCTTCGCCGCCGGATATTAGCGGCACGGCAGCGGCAATGTAACGCTCGCCTTCGATTTCAATCACGCGGCTTTGCTGCCCTTGCCCGAGCATCGCCTGCCAGGTTTGACCGGAACGCCACGGCAGCTTGGCCGCCGGCAAGGTTGAGCCGAGGATGTCATCGCCGAGGATGGCCACTTCATTCTGAGTGACATCGCGGAGCGAGCGCGCGAATTCGTGGTCGATGCGCGAGCCTGCAAGGACAAAGCCGAAGACGATTCCCCCGGCATCCGCAGGGACCGCGGCGGCGTTGTACACGCCGGAACCCATGGTGAGGACGCCAGTCGCAAATCGATTTTCCAGCGCGGGACGGACCCAGCGCGTGTCCACATCCAACACCGGCACGGGCTCGGGTATGTCGGTTCGAGCCACCGTGGCGCCATGCGAATCGAGCACGATGAGGAGGTCAGGCCTATGATTTTCCTGTTGATAGGAGACGAGAGTGTCCCGCATCGTGGCCATGTCGCTGGTCAAGACGGCTTTCAGGTAGGGGAGTGATGCCACGAGCTGGGCGGTCAACTTCAGGTCGTCCAGCCGCTCGTTTTCCGCCGCCTGAATCCTCTGCCGGCCTCGCTCGAGATCCTGGGCGATCCGGCTGTCGACGAATTGCCCGGCCTGATGGCTAACATACACCAGGGTCGCGGCAATCAGCGCCACCAGCAATGCACTCGAATAGAGGAGGATTTTCCAGCGCAGTCGCAGCCGAACCATGCGCGTATCTTACATAATTCCGCGCTGCGTCTGAAGGGAACTTTTTCCCGCGCCGCCGCGCAAGAGGATCAAGATGGTTTTGCCAAGGAAGGATGGCCGCGAGGAGCCGACGCTTGCAAGCGCATGCAACGGGAGTTTGTGCTAAGATCCTTTCCATCTTCGGGTAATCGAACCAGGGCACCGGGACTGCGCCAACCAAGGATGGAGACACAACCATGAGATCAGCACCGCACAGCCGTCGAGACTTTTTCGGGAACGTCGTGCGAGGGATCGCGGGCGCGAGCGTCGGAGTTCCGCTCCTGAAGAGCGCCATCGCCGCGGGCGGGGAAATGCCTTACCGGACTCTCGGGCGGTCAGGCGAAAAGATCTCGCTCATCGGCCTCGGCGGGTTCCACATCGGCGTGCCCAAGGACGAGGAGGAAGGCATTCGAATCATTCACGCCGCGGTCGACAACGGCATCAATTTCCTCGACAACTGCTGGGACTACCATGACGGCGTGAGCGAAGTCCGCATGGGCAAAGCGCTGCGCGATGGCTATCGGAAGAAGGTCTTCCTGATGACCAAAATCGATGGCCAGACCAAAGTTTCGGCGGCGAAGCAGATCGACGAATCATTGCAGCGACTTCAAACCGACACGATCGACCTGATGCAATTCCATGAGGTCATCCGGCCCGGCGATCCCGACCGCATCTTTGGTCCGAGCGGTGCCATGGAAGCGATGCGGGCGGCGAAGGAAGCCGGCAAGGTCCGCTACATCGGTTTTACCGGCCACAAGGACCCGGAATTCCATTTGAAGATGCTGAGCACCGGGTTCAAACAGGGCTTCACTTTCGACGCAGTGCAGATGCCGCTGAACGTTATGGACGCGCACTACCGGAGCTTCGCGAAGAAAGTCGTTCCCGTGCTGGTCGAGCACGGAATCGGCGTGCTGGGAATGAAGCCGCTGGCGGAAGGGTTGGTTCTAAAATCCAACACCGTGACGGCAATCGAAGCCCTACACTATGCCATGAGCCTGCCCACGTCTGTTGTCATCACCGGCTGCGAAACCATGGAGCGCTTGAATCAGGCCTTGCAGGCCGCACGGAGCTTCCGCCCACTCGGTGAAAAGGAAGTCGCGGCGTTATTGGCCAAGACCGCCGCTGCCGGCGCGCAAGGCCAGTACGAACCCTTCAAGAATACGCTCGAATTCGATGGCACCGCGCACAATCCTCAATGGCTGGGGTGAGCGGGCAATTCGATTGCGTTTCCTGATGAAAGATCTCCCCTACCCGCCCTGCGGCTCGCTCGTCCGAAGTCTATTCTCCACTCCGAACGAATTCTTTGGGGCCTGAACCAGTTGAAAGTCCCGCGCGCTTCTGAACCGGCCGAGCCACCACACAAACCACGCTCTTCACGTGATGGGTGATCGAATCGACTTGCTCCGCCTTTTGCCAAGGCGCGGGCGCCCAGCGAATACCTTCCTGCGTCCAGCAGTTCTGGACCTCCGCCGTAAAGCCCGAGTCATTCAGCAAAGCCAGAAGCGCCTTCTGGTCGTAAACCCGATACCAATTTGTCGCGCCTCGTTTGCCGAAGGGAATGGTCAGCAGGAGGCGCCCCGTCGGCTTCAGAATACGATGAATCGCTTGCAGGGCGTGCAGATCGCCGTCCGGGTCCTTGGCTGAATTCCCGTATGCAATCAACCCGATGTGCTCGACCGTGGAAAGAGCAATTACCACGTCGAAGGATTTGGCCTCGAAGGGATATTTGATGACGTCGCCTTGCACGTAATGGACTCCCGGATACTCCGCCACCGACTGGCGAATGTCGATGCCCCAGGTATCGAAGCCCAGGGAAGCCACCTCGTAAATGATTTCGCTTTCCCGGTAGCCGACATCGAGCAGCCGGCCGCGAAATGGATAAGGGAGATTTCGGTGCACGAAGGGGATCTCGACAATGCGCTCCGAGCAGCCGATCAGTGCCGGGCGTCCGTCTTTCATGCCGAAAGACAGCGGGTGATTCATGTCGAGCTGGTCCGAGGCTTGCGCTCGGATGCCTCGATGTCCATCGGAAATAAGGATGGCCAGCGCCAGACCCGTCAGCACGGCGAACCGCACGCGCATGTGCATGGAAGACCTCCGTTTGTGAAGTACCCTTCGTCGAGGTGGGATTCTATACCAGGAGTTGCGACGGCGCGCAGCTTAACCCGCGGCTTTCGGCCGCAAGATCAAGGTGTGCCAAATCGGACAAGTCTGCCCGGTGCGGAGCGGCTCTCAGGTCTCCGGACTTGCGAGGATCAGAGGATCATGATCATTGGGCTGCGACAGGTTTCTCCAGAATCACAACGTGCTCGCCTCGGCTCGCCATTCCCACGACCTCGTAGCCGTCGTCGGCGGCCTGGGCCATCTCTTTTTGCATCGTCGAGGTGCGTGAGGTTGCGAGGAGGAGGTAGCGATAGTGTTGCGCCTTGCCCGGAGCCTTCTCCATCAGCAGAACAATTTCCACGCCGCCCATGAATTGTTCCTTGGCGATGATGGTTTTGGGCATCAGGCGGAAGCCTTTTTCCGCGGCTTCGTTAAGCTCCTTCTGCATCGTGGACGTGCGTGAGGTGGCCAGAAGAAAATACTCGTAGTTCTGGGGCGGGGTCGCGACTTTCTCGAGAATTGCAACCATTTCGGTCCCTCCTGTCGGGGAGGACCCGATGATCCGAAAACCCGCGGCGGCCGCGCGGTCGAGCTCCTTTTGCATCGTCGAAGTCTTGACCGTAGCGAGGAGGAGGTAGCGCTGGGTCAAATCGAGTTCGGCGCCTCGGACAACCTCCGCTCCGCAAACGAGAAGCAAGCAGATTCCCACAAGAAGAATGCGTCGCATGTTTCTCCTCCTTTCGGCCGGAAACTGGGTTCGACTAGCGTGGATTATAGCGCGGTTTTCTGTTTCTCTACGCACTGGGTTCGGAGGGCCAAGCTGCCACGGCCGAGGCCAGCCGCTGGGCAGTTTCTTTCACTCGCTTCAAATCCAGCTTGCCGGTGGCCAGAAAGGGGATCGCTTCGACCTGAAAGAAATTCTCCTTGCGAGGGAGCCAGAGTCTCGGGAGGCCCGAATCTCGCAACCGCTTGAGAACTTCGTCGAGGTTGACGCGAAGCTCGGTATGCAGCACGACGAGCTTCTCTCCCTTTTGCTCGTCGGGAACCGACGTCACGACCACCTGGGGTTCAGTGGTTTCCAGCGCCTGGTGAAGGGCGTCTTCCACTTGAATGTGAGGGACCATTTCTCCCGCGATCTTCGAAAAGCGCGATTGGCGGTCGGTGATGGTGATGAAGCCATCCTCGTCCAAGCGGGCGATATCGCCGGTGACGTACCAGCCGTCCTCGCGGAGGACCTGGCGGGTTATCTCCGGCTCTCCCAGGTAACCCATCATCACACTCGGTCCCTTGACCAGGAGCAGGCCTTCCTGGTCCGGCCCGAGGTCCTCGAATGTATCGAGATTCACAACGCGCACCGCGACGCCGGGGATGGGGTGCCCGACCGTGCCGGGTTTGTGTCCCACCTGAGTTTGATCCGGGCCGGAGTAATCGGGCCTGCCCACCGCTACGACGGGAGAAAGCTCCGTGCAGCCGTAGCCTTCGTAAACGTCCAGGCCGAATTTCTCTTTGAAGGCCCGGCACAACTCTGGCTTCATCCTTTCCGCGCCCACCACGGCGATCCGCAGTGAAGCAAAATCTTCTCGAGAGCATTGCCGGATGTAGGACCAGCTGAACGTTGGTGTGCTCACCATGATCGTGACGCGATACTTTCGGCACATCTCGCCGATCTTGCGCGCTTCCAAAGGATTCGTGTGAAACACCACTCCAAAGCCGGAGAGCATGGGCAGCCAGAGTCCGGCCGTAAATCCGAAGGAATGAAACAAGGGCAGGATGCCGAGCAGGCAATCCTTCCGATTCACGCTGATGGCCTGTTGAATGCCCTCGATGTTGGAGACGATGTTGCGGTGGCTGAGCATCACGCCTTTCGGAATGCCCGTGCTGCCGCTGGAAAAAATAACCGTGGCGAGCGAATCGAGACCCACCTCGCGCGGCAGCAACCATCGGCGCAGGAAGAACCCCGGCAGCAGTCGCGCCGCGCCGCTAAAGAGGACTTTGTCAGTTTTGGTGAAGCTCCGGGCGGCATCTTCGATCATCACCATGCCGGGGCGCTTCTGGATCGAGAATTTCTCCAACAGCTTCTCGGAGGTGAAAATAGTCTCGAGCCGGCAGCGCTCGATGGCCGCATCCAACGCCTCGGCGGAAGCGGTGTAGTTCAGGTTCACTGGTACGCGGCCCGCCATGCTGATGCCGATGTTGAGCAGCGCGCTGGGGACCATCGGCGGGAGCAAAACACCCACCATGGGCTCGTCGCCGCAGCGGTCCAGAATGAGGCGGCGGAAAAGCATCGCACCGATCAGAGCTTCGCCGAAATTCAAATTCCGCCCGAAGGAGTCGGCCATGGCGAAGCGGCGCCAATTGCGGCGAGCTGTGTCGAGAAAGAGTTCGGGGAGCGGGCGTTGCGTCGAATCGCGCCGCGAAAACGCTTCCGCGCCGAGTCGCATGACGCCCTGACGCGCCTGGAAAGCGGTCGCGCTCGGGGGAAGCGGCGGGCCGAAACTCACCGTAACAGGATAGGGAATGCGCCGCGGCAACTTCGTGAAGAACCGTCCCCGATCGAAACTGAAAATACTGCCCCACATCCGGTCGAGGTGGACGGGGATGATCGGCGCGCCCGTCCCACGGACGATTCGTTCCAGGCCGCGGTGGAAGCGCAACAAATTTCCGGTGCGCGTGATGGCGCCTTCGGCAAAAATGCAGACCAGTTCTCCGTCCCGCAGCCGCGAGTGGGCTTCCCGTAGGGACTCGACGATCTTTCTCGGGGCACCCTCGTCGGCGATGGGAATTGCACCCATCCGCTTTGCGAACCAGTGGATGACCGGTTTCTCGTAAAAGCGGCGCAGCATGATGAATCGGATGTACCGCCACATCGGGGCGCCCACCAGGAAGGGATCGATGAACGAAACGTGATTGCATACGAGCAAGGCGCCACCGCTGTGGGGAAGGTTCTCGAGGCCCCGCGCCTGGACGCGGTAGAGAGTGTGAGTCAGCAGCCAAAGGCAGACCCGAGCGATGAAGTAGGGAATAGGGGAAACGCCACGGGTGGCGCCACCCCCACCCGGATTACTTTCCGTGTGACGCGGGCCGGGCGCAGCCGGCGGTTTGGTGTGAGGGTCGGTGATGGCTCTCGGCGGCATCAGATTTCCCGGTCCCAGACCTGGAGGACGATTCTATTTCCGGCAGTCGAACGGCTTAAAACGCTCCCGCGAGCTTTGCCTGCCGGGCTTTTTCCACATCCACGAAGTGGAGCAGAACCAGTCCCACGATGAAGAAGAAGATGAGCGAGATGATGGAAAGGCGCGCCGTTCCGGTGATCTGCCGAACCGTCGCGAAGACCAGAGGACCCCAGATGGCGGAGAACTTGCTGAATACGGTATAGAATCCAAAAAACTCCGCGCTGGCAGACTCCGGAATCATGGAACCATAAAACGACCGGCTGAGGGCCTGGGAGCCTCCCAGCACCAGTCCAACAATTCCTCCGAGCAGGAAGAATTGCGTGGCGGTGTGGATGAAATAGGCGTAGATGACCACTCCAGACCAAAGAACCAGCGTGACCATGATGGTGTGCTTGCTGCCGATACGCGCCGCCAGCCGTCCAAACAGGAGCGCGCCGACACTGGCAATCGCCTGAATGACGAGCAGCGTGAGCATCAACACCTGCGGGCCGAAATGCAATTCCTCCGCCCCGTAGATCGTC
>CAZTHM010000048.1:0-13688 GCA_964613505.1 uncultured Acidobacteriota bacterium
ATTAAACGGGTCAATCGGATTCGTGTAAACGAGCTTTTCAGGCAGGTGCAGAGTGTGCAGCGTGTCGGTGAGCGGTTTGGCCAAGAAGCCGTAAATATGGTCGGAAAAATAGAAGCAAATGCCAAACGCCACGAACAGCGAGAGGATGGCCCGGATCAGGCGCTGACGCAGTTCTTCGAGGTGCTCGAAGAACGACATCTGCTTGCCCTCGAAATGCTCTCCCTCAGGTTCGTGGTTCGGATTCTTCGTGGGCGGGTTCTGAATAGTTGTGGCCATAGTGGGGAGCGGGGTCACTCGCTCCTTCCGTGGGACGGTCTAGGTTCCGGATTTCCTCATCGAACGAATTTCGCAACTCGTTGGATGCGCGGCGTAGCTCTCCCAGTCCCTTCCCCAGGACGCGGGCAATTTCCGGCAACTTTCTCGGCCCAAACAACAAGAAGGCAAGAAAAAGAATAAAACCGATCGACGCCATATCACCACTGAACAACGCAATCCCTCTCTTTCAGAATGATAGGGGAGCCCCCGGGGGTTGTCAAGCCGTATCGCTCAAAACACGCGGCAAGCGCTCCACGGCAGTCCGAAAGAAACCCTTCACTCGCCAGTGCATCCAAACGAGAAGTGAGAGCGAGCATCGTTTGGTGGTTGCGGGCGGCTGTGCTATACTTTTCAAAAGGGGTGGGAGCTTACAGGATATGAAACAAACTCGGCGGCTGGCGTGGTTCATTCTATCAACGGTGGCACTGTGTGCCATCCTGGGCGGGGCCTACGGGCAGCGCGTCGAGGCGACGACGAGCCCGACGGATGACTCGGACGTCCAGACCGGACTCGGCGCCTTCACCAAGGTCTACGATGCGGTGGAGCAGAACTACGCCGACCCCGTCGATCCCGATCGAGCCATTTACGGCCCTCCCCAGAGCAACCTCGGCGCCATCCCCGGCATGCTGCGGACACTCGATCCGCACTCGAACTTCTTCGACCCGCGCGCCTTTCAGCAGTTGCGCGAGGAGCAGGAAGGAAAATACTACGGCGTAGGCATGCAGATCAGCGCGCGCCCCGGCAAGACAGGCAAGTTGGTGACGATTGTACTGCTGCCCATGCCCGGTTCGCCGGCTTTCCGCGCCGGCCTCCGCCCCGGGGATGTGATTACTCACGTGGATGGCAAGCCGACGGAGGATCTCAACACGACCCAAGTCGCCGAAATGCTCAAGGGGCCGAAAGGGACGGTGGTCCGTGTGACCATTTCCCGCGAGGGGAACGATGAGCCGCTGCAATTCACCATCACCCGCGACAAAATTGCCCGACACAGCGTCGATGCGGCATACATGCTGCGACCGGGGATTGCCTATATCCGCATCGCCAGTTTCAACGAGACCACCAACGACGAACTCACCGAGGCGCTTAAACGACTCAACGAGAAAACTCTCCAGGGCTTAATCCTGGACGTGCGCGGCAATCCGGGAGGCCTGCTCCAGGAAGCCGTTGATGTGGCCGACCACTTCGTCGAGAAGAATCAGTTAATCGTGTACCACTACGGTCGCCGCTCCCGGGAGAAGCGCTACTACGCCTCCAAAGGCGCCGATGGAAACAACGAGTATCCAATCGTCGTCTTGATCAACCGCTTCAGCGCCAGTGCCGCGGAGATCGTAACCGGAGCGTTGCAGGATCACGATCGTGCCCTGGTGATGGGCGAGCCGAGTTTCGGCAAGGGCCTGGTGCAGACGGTCTACCCCCTCAGCGAAAAGGCAGGGTTGGCGCTTACCACGGCGCGTTATTACACTCCCAGCAACCGGCTGATCCAGCGCGACTACGCGGACGTTTCGCTCTATGACTACTATTACCATCCGCAATCCAATCCCAGCAATCACAATGAGGTCCGCCTGACCGACGGTGGGCGCGAAGTTTACGGTGGAGGAGGCATCGAACCCGACATCAAGGTGCCGACCCCTAAGCTGACGGCCACGCAGGAATTACTCGAGTCGCGTGGGGCGTTTTTCAACTTCGGCAAGACTTATCTTGGCGCCCATAAAACCATCGCCCGCGATTTTGAAACCACCGACACCGTCATCGCCGAATTCAAGGAGTTCCTCACCAAGGAGAAGGTGCAGGTCTCGGACCAGGAGTTGCAGGACAACCTCGACTACCTCAAGAAGCGTATCCGCCTGCAACTTGTGACCGTCATCTATGGTGAGGCCGAGGCCAGCCGAATCAGTATCGAGAATGACCACCTGGTTCAGAAGGCCCTCGAAAATGTCCCCCAGGCAAAAGAGCTTCTCGCCAAAGCCAAGAAGTTCATGGCCAGCAAGAGCATGAAGTAATGCGGTAGGTGGTAGGTCGTAGGTGGTAGGTAGGGAAAAGCTTCCCCATTTGGAGGGTCACCCCTGCGGACCCTTACCTCTCAATTCTTAACCTCCCGTATTCCCTCCCCGCAAATGCCCTAACAAATACTTCACCAGCGAAATCCCTCCGGTAATCGGAAGCAAGAGGATTTGCCTGAGGATTCCGGTTTGGGCGCGCGTTCGTTCCCGCTCTCGCGCCGCAGTTTCCCTGGCGCTGAAAATCAGCATGGCGGAGTACTTGGCAAAATCCACTCCGCACTTGTCGCACTTCCCTCCCTGCGTCTGCACGTGTTTGCAGGCCGGGCAGGTGTAGCTCAGCGGCGTGTGACAGCGGACGCAGTATTGGGCTTTTTCAGGGTTGTCCTGGCGGCACTTGGGACACTGCATGGCCTATGATAGAACGGCGCGGGTAGGAGGGGCAATCGAGTCTAAGAGTTGACAGTCGAGAGTTGACAGTCAGCATTGGGCAGGGGATGAAGCCTGGCTCGCGTTTTTTGATTTTCACACTCCAATTTTCCAGTTTCGAATTTCGATTTTCTGTTTTCGGGGTTTGGTGGACGCGAAGGGATTCGAACCCTCGGCCTCAGCGTTGCGAACGCCGCGCTCTCCCATCTGAGCTACGCGCCCAAACTTGTCGACCTAATAAATATAGCATGAGATGTCTGGAGCGACAATTCGCCTTGCGCCGGAGCATCGTCGAGCAGTATTCACTCACCGCGCTTGTGCAGGCGGTGCAAGATCAAATCGACCAGAACTCCTGCGGCCAAACTGAATAGCAGGAACCAGCGTGCCGCGGGCACAGCCACGAGGATCGCCCCCATGATGCCCAGCGCGATGATGCCGTCAAGTCCGAGCGGACGGTCATAGACTCCTGCTACAGCAGACTTTCTGCGAAGGCCAACGCCTCCTCCAGTCGCGCCTCGTCCAGTCCCCCGCCCTGCGCGAAGTCGCGCGTGCCGCCGCCCTTGCCGCCAAACTTGGCTACTGTCTGCTTGAGAATACTCCCCATATCGGAAGGTCCGCCCGGCGACTGGGCCAAGAAGAGCGCCGCGGGCTCGCCCTTTACGCCAATCAAGGCCACGGCCGAAGGCTGCCGGGCGATGGCGTGCGCGAGCAGCTTGGCCTCACTCGAGTCCTCTGCGTCGAATACTCTGCGGACAATCTTGCGACCGTCTTTTTCCGAAGTGGTGGAGTAAAGTTCGAGGGCTTCATAGTCCGCGACACGCTTGATGAGTTTTTCCCGCGTCCGCGTGGCCGCACGAAATTCTTCAGCCTGCTTGGTAATGAGGGCGGGAACGTTCTCGCGCGCCCCGGAAAACAGCCGCGCCGCCTCGCTCAAGAAGGAAAAGTCAGCACGCGCCGCGCCCAGCGCGCGACGGCCGCAAAGGAACTCCACCCGCGTCAGTTCCTTGATTCGTTCGAACTTGCGCACCAGGATGAGACCGATCGCTCCGGTTCGGCTGACGTGCGTTCCCCCGCATGCCGAAAGGTCAAAGTCGGGCACTTCTACCACACGAATCTCGCCTTCCCTTTCGGCCGGATTGCGTAAACCCATCCGGCCGGCTTCCTCGGCGGATTTGAAAAGAATCCGCACCTCGCGGTTTTCAAACACCACCTGATTGGCCAATTCCTCGGCTTCGTCAATCTGGCGCCGCCCGAGGCGGTCGGAATCGAGGTCAATAGTGGAAATCTCCGCCCCGAGATGAAACGAAACCGTCTTGAAATTCCCAACCCTCTCGAACGCCGCCGAAAGGACATGCTGGCCGGAATGTTGCTGCATGTGATCGAAGCGCCGGGCCCAATCGATCTGGCCGGTCACGCGCTCGCCTTCCGGTTTCCGTTCGACGATGTGCGCGACCGAATCCCCCTCTTCGACGACATCCAAAACAGGAATCCCATTGAGCGTTCCCCGGTCCGCCGCTTGCCCGCCGGAGTCGGGATAGAACGCGCTGCGGTCAAGGTAAACACGGAAGCCTCGCGCCTCGGGTTCAGCGGCAAGCACGCTCGCCTCAAACTCCCGCAGGTAGCAATCGGAATAGTACAGTCGTTCGGTCTTGTGCATGGAGGTCTAATTCCCTTTCGACGAGGCCAACTCCTGGAGGACCTCGACGTATTTGTATCCGCTGGCGGTGAGAAACAACACGATGCTTTCGAGGCCCGAGAGGAACCCATCGTTGAGGAGCCGCTTGAGGGCGGCGAGCGTGGCGCCACCTTCCGGCGACGTAATGATCCCTTCTGTCTCGGCGAGCTCGCGAACGCCCTCCAGCATCAGCCTATCGTCCACCGCCAAAGCGGCGCCGCGACTCTCGCGCAAGGCGCGCAGCATCAAGAAATCACCGATGGCAGACGGCACGCGCAATCCGGAAGCGATCGTCTTCGGCTCCGCCCACTCTTCGGCGTTCTCAGCCTCGCGGGCGAAGGCTCGCACGATCGGGGCGCAACCCGTCGATTGCACAGCGAACATCTGCGGCCGCTTGTTCCCAATCCAACCCAGCTCCTGCATTTCGTCGAAGGCTTTCCACATGCCAATCAACCCCGTGCCGCCGCCGGTGGGATAGATCATGGCGTCGGGAACGCGCCAATCGAGTTGTTCGACCACCTCATACGCCATGGTTTTCTTTCCTTCCAGGCGATAGGGCTCGCGCAAGGTCGAGCAGTCAAACCAACCTTCTGTACTTCGCTCGCGGAGCGCCCGTGCGCAGTCTTTGATGCTCCCGGGCACAAGGACGACCTCCGCCCCCAGCAAGGCGCACTCAAGACGGTTGGCGAGCGGGGTGTCCTCCGGCATGAAGACCACAGCCTTCATCCCGGCGCGCGCCGCGTAAGCTGCCAGCGCCCCGCCAGCGTTGCCCGCCGAAGGAATCCCGAGCTTCTCGATGCCCAATTCGCGCGCCATGCTGACCGCCAGCGCCAAGCCTCGCGCCTTGAAGGACCCGGTGGGATTGAGGGATTCGTCCTTCAGGTAGAGTTTAGAGATTCCCAGCTTCTCTCCCAAGCGCCGCGCGTGAAGCAACGGCGTGAATCCCTCGCCCAGGGAAACAATCGACGAATCCTGCATCACCGGAAGGACTTCGCGGTAGCGCCACAAGGAGGCGGGCCGCTCGGCCAGGAGGCTGCGCCATTTTTCGCCGTCCAACCGGCCAAGGTCATAACGAACCAGGAGAGGCGAGCCGCACTCACACAGGCTATAGACTTTGCCCGGCTCATACTGCCGCGCGCAGCGCGCGCACTCGAGATGCGACACAAGTGACATGCGGGCGGAAGTCTATCCGACCCTGCAACACAGGGTCAATCGTGCGTACTTCCTTGGAACAGTGATTTCACTCTCTGTGTTAGAATTTTCTGCTCATGCCGATTCGCCTGGTTGCACTCGATCTTGACGGCACGCTCCTCGACCCCCGGTCGGAGATTTCTCCCGCCAACCTCCAGGCGCTGGTTGCCGCCACCGCGCGCGGCGTCCACGTGGCCGTGGCGACCGGCCGGAGGTCGCATTCGGCTTTCAAATATGTGGCACGGATTCCCTGCCCCGTGACTTTGATTTCATCGAATGGCGCAATGATCACGACCTCGGCAGGAGAGGCGCTGCACCGGGACTTTCTCCCGCTTCAGGTGGCGCGTCAAGTTCTTGAGATCACGCGCCCGTTTCGTCCCTATGTGGCAGCGCTCTTTGACCAGCCTGGGCGCGGCCAGGTCACGATGCAGGAGGGAGCAATCGCCGAGGGCCCGCTCGGTTGGTATCTCGCGCAAAGCGCTGATTATCTGGAGATCGTGCCGGACCTGGAAACAATCGTCTCCAGTGATCCCATCCAGGTTTTGTTCGGCGGCCCTCCGGCAAGCATCGAGCCCATCGAGACGCTACTGCGAGAGTCGCCCTTCGCAGCCGACATTCACCTGACCTGGACGAAGTACCTCACGCGCAATGTTTCCCTGCTCGACGTGATGAACCGCGGCTGCACCAAAGGAGCGGCCCTGGCCTTCCTCGCGCGTCATTTGGGAATTGAAGCTGGTGATGTGATGGCGATCGGCGACAACTTCAACGACATGGAAATGCTTCAGTTCGCCGGCGTTCCCGTAGTGATGGAAAACTGCAGCCCCGGACTCCCGCGCGACGACTGGCGCGTGACCCTCTCCAACGAGCGGGACGGAGTGGCGGCGGCGATTCAGTCGTTAGTGTTGAGCTAGTGCCGTTCCAACTTCTTGGAGCCTGCCGCAGAAGGGCCGGAGCAAGCTCCGTGTCTACAGTAGAAAACCTTCGGGTTAGCCGAGATTAGTTGGAACGGCACTAGGATGCGCCGTCACCATCCTGTCGGGAGGAGACGGCATTAGCGCTGTTCGATGATTTCAGCGCCGGGAGGCGGAACAAATCGGAACAGCGAGGGACTTAGGACCGCGTTGCGCTCGATACGGTCAAAGACAAACTCCATGCGGCTGCGGTCGGCGTAAACCACTACCAGGCGCCGGATATCGAACGTCGGCGCCACTTCCATCAAAACCTCGCTGTAAGCCTCATCGGTCCCGCGCTTGGGAAAGGCCCGCAAGACGTGGCAATTGGGCTGCGGCTGCAGAATATCATCGGCGAATTCGATCTTTGAGAAGACCTTCCGCAAGTTCAGGCGGGAGAGCAGCAACCGGAAAGGGACTCGCACATCCTCACTGGACTTCACCGGCGATCGCGTCAACTGGTTTTCGGCAGGTATGTAAAGCATGAGCTGTTTCGCCGTGGCGAGGAAGAGCTTCGGGGAAGGTTCGCGGTAATCCCAGCGCATCAATCCGCCCCGCGCGAAATAGACAGTGCCCGATTCGACCCGGGTCCTTGGTCCCCAAACATGGGTCTGAGTGAATTCGGCGCGCAGTGTCTGAACACCCCGATAGCTGGATTCGAGCGTGCGTACGTACTGCTCGAGCGCCGGCTTGGAGTCTGGGGGGTTCCCCCGGCCAACGGACACCAGGCCCATAACCAGGCACAGCGCGTAGCGAATGATCCTGCTCACTCTAACCAGTTGAAGGCTCCTCTCAGGGGTTTGGCGTTTTCTGGACATCCGACTTCAGCTTCTCCAACCGGGCGCGGGCTTCCGGGTTGGCGGGATCGGTCTCAAGCCCCGCTTGATACTCGCGAATGGCTTCAGCCCGGCGTCCAGCAGAAGCATAAAAGGCCCCCAAGCTAAAGTGGACGCGGCTTTCATATGGCTGCAGTTCGAGGACTCGACGGTACGATTGCTCGGCCCGCGCGCCATCGTTCCAGCGGACATAGATATCTCCCAGCCCGGCGAAAGCTGTCCAGTTTGGCTCGCTTGCAGCGGAGTGTCGGAATTGCTCTTCCGCCTCTGGAAGGCGTCCGGAATCCAAATAGAGTTTTCCCAGCTTGTTGCGCGCGTCCACGTTGAGGGGCGAAAGCGCCACTGCGGCGCGAAACTGCAATTCCGCGTCGGCGTGCTGCCCGAGTTCTTCATAAACGTTTCCGAGATTCAGGTGTGAGTCGGTGTAGTTGGGCTTGTTTCGCATGGCGCGCTGGAAATACGCGGTTGCGTCGGCATATTGCTTGCGGTGTGAGAAGACCAAGCCGAGGTTATTGAGGAAAATCACGTTGCGTGGCGAAAGTTCCAGCGCCTTCCGCCATTCTCGCTCAGCGGCGTCGGTTCTTCCCTGCTTCCAATAGACCGTCCCCAGGTTGTTCCGGATGTAGTAAGAGTTCGGGGAGAAGGCAAGAGTCACGGTGTAAAGCCTCACGTCATCCCGCCAATCACGGTTGCGCGTCACTACGCGAATCACATAGAGGACGGCGACGAGGTTCAGCGCAGCAATCAGCGCCTGGCGTTTGATCGGCGATTGCCGCGCCGCGCGCTCCCAGAGCTTCACCCAGCCCCAGGCGACAAGCCAGCAGAACCCCACCGAAGGCAGATAGAGGTAGCGCTCGGTAAAGACGTTTGCCGCCATCCAGCGCGGATTCAAGACCGGTCCCAGCGTGACCAGAAACCAGAGCAGGCCAAACGAAACGAGGCGCGCCCGCCGCCAGAGCACGGCGAACAGAACGGCGCCGATGATCATTGCCGCGAGGCCAGCAAGGAAACGAGGGTCGAGAAAGGTCGTGCTTCGCTGGAAAACGTAGAAGGCGCAGAGGCGCACGGGCCAGAGCAGCTTGGCGCAATACTGACCGACCAGCGCGACGGCGGAGAGGCCGGTCTGATACCAACTCAGGTCGGAGATTTGCAATACAGGCGCCAGCGCGCCAAAAAAGCGAACTCGAAAAAGTAGGTAAGCCGCGCCCAGCATCCAGAGGAAACCGTATCGCCAGATTTTCTGAGCGGGAGTGGTCTCAGCGCGATCGTCGCGATAGAAGTGCTCATACGCGGTGGCCAAAAATGGAAGCGTCAGCGCCTGTTCCTTGGAAACCAGCGCCAGAACAAAGCTTCCGGCCATGGCCAGTTGCGCTGGGTCAGAGCGCCCGCCGCCCGGCCGCGCGACGCGCAGGAAACACCAGAAAGTGAGCAGATAGAAAATCGTAAGTTCCAAATCCGTAACCGCCGCCACCCAGGCTACCGACTCGGTGTGGACCGGGTGGAGCGCAAACAGCCCCGCGGCCACGAAGGCCAGCAGGCGGTTGCGGAATATCTCCTTCGTCACCACAAAAAGCGCGCAGACCACCGCAGCGTGGAGTAGCACGCTCGCCAGATGAAATCCGTAGGCCAACGGTCCGAAGATTTGGTAACAGAGCAGATACCCGAAGGTCATCATCGGGCGGTAGTAGTTGGAGACGCCTTGCACTCCGATGTAGGACCAGACGGTGGTTGAGAAAATCTCCCGGAGGTGTCGAAAGTTTTGAATGTAGGGATTGTTCAGGACCTGCGTGTTGTCGTCGTAAACAAAAGCATTGAACAGAATGTTGAGGTAGGGCAAGACGGCGAGCAGGCCCAGAATTGAAAGGAGCGCGCGGTCGGACGTGCCGGCGAGACTCCGCGGGGGCGGAGCAGGAGCGGTGGGCTCTGGAGAGGCCGATGATATTTCGACCCGCGGAACGCTCATGGGCGCTCGACCTTGTCGGAAACCTGGACGGTTTCCCGTGGCCAGCCCCAGCGGTGAAGCGAGTCCATCCAGGTGAGCGGCAATGCTACTGAGAGTTGAACCTCACCGGCGCGTTTGAACATCCAGTTGGCGAGCCGGAAGGCCAGCGGAGCCAGAACCAACCCGGCGACAACGTCAATCAAATAGTGATAGCGCAGGTAGATGGTGAAAACAAACAAGCTGAGAATCAATGGCGAGAGAATCCAGAACAATCGCCGCGAATTCCGGTAGGCGTAGAGCCAGACGACAAAGGATATGCCCACGTGCAGACTGGGGAAAACGTCACGCTGAATCCGCGCGTAATCCATGAACTCGATCTGGCGATTGAAGAGTTCGACGGGAACCCGAAGCGCCACGGTGTACTGGTCGCGCAGCGTGTACATCGGCCCCACGGCGGGTACCAGGAGATATCCTATGAGTCCGATAAAAGTCACGACCAGCACTCCGGCCATCATCTCGCGGAAGCGGTGGCGCGGCCGGCGAAGGTAAACAAAGCAGCCGACGATGGGAACGTTGAGGACATGGAATGTATACGCGAAGTCCATCCAGGCGGTGAGCGGTTGGCTGATGTACCGTTGCATGGCCACGCTGGCCTGGAAGCCAAACAGTTTTTGGTCCAGGGCAATCAATTCCGCGTCACGGTCTTTGGGGACCAGGAGGTGGGTCGCGTCGCCCCAGAGCGAGTAGTACATCAGAAGGATCACGAGGAAGGGGAACCAGTCTCGCACAATCTCCCAGTAGGGCGTCACTCCGGGCCGCAATTCCACTGCGAGTAAGGCGTTGGAGTAGGCTTTTCCCGGCTGGGATTGAGCGAGATTCCGCTGGCCCGCCCAAGCGTAGTTTGCCGCCGCAATGTCATTCCCTAAGTTGTAGGCATTCAGGACAGCCAGTCCCACGATGAGAGCATATGCCCCGCGTTGCAGCCAGGTGAGCCGTTTTTCTGCTTGTCCCGCACTCAAGCCGGAAACCGCTTTCGCCGCCAGCAGCCCCAGGAAAATCAAGCCCAGCGTCTTTAAGGCTGTCAGGAAAATGAATCGGACGATATCCATTGGTTTTCTCTCGGCGCGATTCGCGGAATTCGTTATTGCAGAAGTCGGAAATCAACCCTGCTGTTTGGCGACAATCCTGCGCTGCCGTCGGGTGCAAGCTGGTACGGTTCCCCCGAAGGGTCGCGTGGAACGGCTTGCAGATAACCGGCACCCACGAGCTCCTGCCATGAAGCAGCCGCGCGGCCCGCAGCTTGGGAAAACTTCTGCAGGAGGCCATTGAGTTGTTGCAGATCTTCCTGGGCCTGAAGAGCCTGCAAATGCTCGAACGCGCTCTTGCGGACTTGGTCGTCTTCCGCCTGCCGGTAGATCTCTGACCACAATAATCGGGAAGTGCCAATATTCCCGCCTTCCGCGGCCACGGTTGCAGCAAGGACCTTCATCCATAACTGTGCACCCGGCCGTTCACTCCCGGCCTGAAACACGCGAGCCGCGCTTGTGTAATCCTTCAAGTCCCAATAGTAGATGAATCCCAAGTCTTGCCACAGGCGCCAATAGTCCGGATTGGCCACGATGCCGCGGCGCAAGAGTTGGAGAGCGGCTTGCGGCTGGCCGGCTCCCCCCGGCGACTTTTCGGCCAAGAAGATGGCGCCGAATCGGTAGGCGATGACAAGCTGGGGATCCAGCTCGGTCGTAATCTGGAGCAAGGGGCCCAGGAGGTCGAAGCGGGCCGAGTGATCCAGTTTCTTTCGCCCGAAATACTGCACGACACGTGTCCAGTAGATGTTGGCCAGCAGGCCTTCGTGGCCCATGGCAAGCCGGCGGAGGACCTTCACGGAAGGAAGATAGAGTAATTCCTCAAGTTTTCGCTGTCCGGTCAGTTGACGGTCGACTCCGCGCTGAAGAGGCACAAGAGCCAGGAAACTGGCAATAAGAATCACCCAGCGAGTCTTACGGCCGCCGAGATGCAAGAGGGTTGGACCGACGCTGGCCCTCATCGAAACTCCCTTTCCTCAAAAATCATGATGGAGGCCGACAGAAGAATGCTGACGTAGAGGAGCGCGTAAAGCGAATTCGAAAGGAGAAGGTAGCCGGGAATTCCTTCACCGTGGGAGACTTGGGTGATGGCGTTGAAATTACCAAAATTGGGGAGCAAGTAATAGAGAACTTCCGTCCCTTTCTCGACGAGGGTGCTCCCGGTTTCCTGCCCGAACCAGCGGATGTCGCTCAGCAGGTTTCCGATGATGTAAAGGCACAAGGTGAAGACCGCAGAGAGGACCGGCGTGGAGATGCAGGAAAACAAGAGAGCCAGTCCGACCACTAGCGCGAATTGGAGCAGGATGAAATAGACAGCCTCCAGCACGACCAGATCGGCGAGGTGCAGGGTTCGCTTCTGGTAGAGCAGGGCGGCATAGAACCCGGCGGTCATGATGGCGGTATTGATGAGGAGTGTGAGCAGCAGGCCGAGATACTTGCCGACGATGAATTCCGCCCGATACACGGGTTTGGAGAGGATGCTGTAGATGGTCCGCCGTTCAATCTCCTTGGAGACCAGGCCGATTCCGAGGAAGATCGCCATGAGCAGGCCAAATACCGAAATGGAGCTGAGTCCCAGATTGACCAGGATGATCTCCTCAACCCCCACGGAAATGCTGCCGAACAGGACCGCTGCCCCGATGAGGAGCAGCGCGAAGGCAATCAAGTTGTAGAGGACGCGCTCGCGCACCGACTCCTTGAAAGTGTGGAGCGCGATGCTCGCCACGCGGCTCATGGTTTACCTTTCTTTTCCTGGGCACCTGAGCTCAGGCCTCGATCGAGGGGGATGCCCGGCGGCTCCTCGATCTGCGCCAGGAAGTAGTCCTCCAGCGACATCTTCACGGGATTGAGCGAGACGATCCGGACGCCGAGGCGGAGGGCCGCGCTGAGCACTCTGGGAACGTCCGATTCCTCTCGCACTTCGAGTCGCACCCGTTCCCCCGTCCAGACCACCGAGTGGCTGAAGGCGCTCAATTCCTGCAGGGCGGGCGCGGAGGGATTATCGAGGACAACCTCCGTGGCCGAAACTCCCAGCCGCAGGATCTCGCGCAGGTCACCACAGCCTTGCAGGCGGCCGCAATTCAAAATCCCGACGCGGTCGCAAAGCATTTCCGCGTCGGAAAGGATGTGAGTGGAAAAGAAAACCGTCTTGCCCTGTGCTTTGAGCTCCAGAATGAGGTCCCGCACGTCCCGCCGCCCTAAAGGGTCCAGACCGGACATGGGCTCATCCAGGAAGATCAATTCCGGGTCGTTAATGAGCGCCTGCGCAAGGCCCACGCGCTGCACCATGCCTTTGGAAAATTTGCGCAGCGCGACGTCGCGCGAAGACGCCAATCCAAGTTGCTCCAGCAAACGGTCCACACGCTGGTGTCGCACGGCTGCCCCGAGGCCAAACAATTCGCCGGCGTAATTGAGGAACTCGCGCGCCGTCAGGTGGTCGTAGAAATACGGATTCTCGGGGAGATACCCGATTCGCGCATGCATCGCGACATCGTCGAGTTCCCGTCCCAGGATGCGAGCCGAACCCGAGGTTGGGAAGACCAGGCGAAGCAGGATTTTCAGGGTGGTGCTTTTCCCTGCCCCATTGGGCCCAAGCAGTCCGAATACTTCCCCTGGCGCGACCTCCAGGGTCAAGCCGTCCAGCGCCCGCCTGGGGCGCTTCCGGAAGAAACCAAGGGGATAGTCTTTGGTAAGCTCGGATGTCTCTACAGCCAGCATGGCTCACAACCGCGCAATCTGCTCCCAACGAGACTCAAACTTCCGCAAGCGTTCCACCCTGGGCAGTCAGAGCTGTCCGCCTCCTAATATAGCCTAATGCGCGGGGGAGAAGAAATGGCCGGCGGCTTCTGAGCCATCGGCTGGCGCGTTCAAACGCCGCCGGGCTGGAAGGTGGTGGTCCGAGAATCGCGCCCAGAAAAACATCGGGGGAGCCGAGCGGCTCCCCCAGGCAACACGTTTGACTGACTCGTTCCACTTGCGCAACTAGCCAGCGAGCGGCGAGCTGGCGACCGTAGCGGCGGCCGCAGCATCCTGACGGATCACCCCGGACTCGTCGCTGAAATAATGGTTGGTTCCAGTGTTAGCTGTCGTGGGGTCGGAGTTCAGAGAGTAGGTGTTGATTCTTCCAGTCGCATCGGCCGCACCGGCAGCATAGGAGAAGTTGTACCCGCTCTTCGCCCCGGCGGCCAGCACGCTATCAATCAAGCCAGCAGCCGTAGCGCTAACCGTCGCCGGGGCAACAGGCGGTCCCAGAGCGGTCAGAGTCGTACCG
>CAZTHM010000049.1:0-6458 GCA_964613505.1 uncultured Acidobacteriota bacterium
CCGGAGCCCCGTGGAGTCTCGAGGATGATGCCATCGGCGCGGCCTTCGACGGTGGTTAAAATCCTGTCTCCCTGTGCCAGGGCAATGACACAAACGTAGTGCGCGGCGCGGCTGGCAGGGGCAGGTTTCAAACCCGCCCCGACGCGACTCAATTCGGATAGCAGTTTTTCGTTATTGGCTTGGTCGCTCGCCTCGGGCCCGGCGAAGCGCGCGGAAATAACCCCGGGCGCTCCGCCTAGGGCGTCCACACAAATCCCGGAGTCATCGGCGAAGATGAGTTCTTTGGTGAACGCGCTGTAGTGAAGGGCCTTCTTGCGGGCGTTCGCTTCAAAGGTCGCGCCGTCCTCGATGCAAGGCACAAGCTGGCAAAAGCCCGGCAGCACTTTCACCTCGATCCCAAGAGGGCGCGCGGCACTCTGGAACTCGCGAAGCTTGCCGGGATTGGCCGATGCGAGAAGGATCGTGTTGGTGGTGAGTTGTGGGTTGTTGGCTGTCAAAGTCTAAAGGCGGGCGCCGCCTGCCCCCAATTCCTACTGCGCGGGCATTTCAAGCCCCAGAATGGACTTTTGGAGCACCACCAGCTTTTCGATGGCGGGGTGGGCGACGGCCAGCAGGTTACTCAAATCATCCTGGCTGAAGGCGCGGCCTTCGGCGGTGGCCTGGACTTCGACGAGGCTTCCCGCGCCGGTCATCACGACATTCATATCCACTTCGGCGTTGGAATCCTCGGCGTAGTCGAGGTCGAGCAGGATTTCGCCGCCCACGATTCCCACGCTGATGGCCGCAACGTAGTCTTTGAGCGGAACGCGCCGAAGCGTCTTGCTCTCGAGCAGCTTCTGAAACGCCAGACCCATCGCCACCAGCGAGCCGGTGATCGAAGCCGTGCGCGTGCCGCCGTCGGCGCGGATAACGTCGCAGTCAATCCACACCGTGCGCTCGCCCAAGCTCGCGAGGTCGGTCACGGCGCGCAGCGAGCGGCCGATGAGCCGCTGAATCTCCATCGTTCGGCCGCCCTGGCGCCCGCGATTGACCTCCCGCGGAGTGCGCGAATCGGTGGCACGCGGAATCATGGCGTACTCGCCGGTGATCCAGCCCTTGCCCATCCCTTTCATGAAGGGAGGGACGCCGTCCTCGATCGAAGCGGTGCAGATGACCTGGGTTTGGCCCAGGCGGATGAGCGCCGATCCTTCCGCGCTGGAAATAAAGTGGGGGACGATTTCGACGGGCCGGAGATCCGCCGCCGCGCGCTGCTCTGAGCGCAACATTTTCCCGCCGGAATAGAGCAGGCCGCTCACGGGCTTGGGTGTGCTCGACATAGTTCCTCGTTGCCTCAGGGACCCACCGAAAGGCGGGCTGGGCCCGGAGCATAAGATTCGCTCAGGTCCGCGTGGCCCCCGAGCGTCTCAACCTGCTGCCCCTGCACAACAATCTTAACCTTTTTGACGGCCGGAATGTTGGCCGCCAGCGAATTCACCATGGCGTAAATAGCCAGCGACTCGCTGGCAATCCCCGGACTGAGGTTAGCAAGCGTCTGGCCGGCAAAATCCAAGTAGGCGGTTCCATCGGGCGCCAGGAATACGGCGCGTATCGCAGCGGAAGGAGGCAGCACGGGCTCGGCACCTTGGTGCGAGCCTTCGATCAGCGCCAGCAGCACTTGGCGGATGCGGTCCGTTTCCGAGTCCGCCCAGGAAATGGGGCGTTTCTCCTCCAGCAAAGCTCCCTGTTCGATAGAGGGGAAGTATAGCGTGGCCGTTTGCTGGGGTGTTGCGGCGGACTGCAAGGCCGCTTCGGACAACCGCGTCCGCGCGACCTCCTCGCTGTGCTCAGCGGGTGGCCGAAAGAAAATCCGACGGGTTAAGACGCGCAGATAAAACGCACTTCCCAGCAGAATAACCAGCAGCACCACCGAAAGAATTTTGGCCCGAGTGGACATGACTAGGTTGTCCCTCCCCGAAAGGCTTCGAGGCCGGCGGCCACGGCGGCGGCGATCTGCTGCTGAAAGCTGGGATTGGCGACCGCCCCGGAATCCGAGCCTTCGGTCAGGCTGCCGATTTCGATGGCCACGGCGGGCGCGTTGATGCTGCGCAGCACACGGAGTGGCGCTTCTGCCGGCGGGCCGGCGGTCATTCCCGGGACCTGTCCGAACTGCTGCTGCACAGCCAGGGCGAGCTGGCGGCTCTGGTCAAGATGCGTTTCGAAAACCTTCGCCCAAGGCACCAAGAGGGGCTTGGGACCGGCGTCTTCCGCTACGCTGGGCGGCGCCGGCGAGCGATAGCTATATACAACCGCGCGCGGGGTCGTGGCTCCGAGGTTGCCGGCATGGAATGAGAAGAAGGCTACGGGCCGCGCCGTGTTGGCGACGGTCTCGCGATGGTCCAGGTCGACGTTGATGTCGCCGACTCGCGTCAGTACAACCCGGTACTTGTGCGTGGCAAGGATCGCCAAGCGAACGCGGGCGACGAATTGCGCTACCAGGTCTTTCTCGGTGATCCCGTTGCTGCCCCGCGCGCCCACGTCGTCGCCCCCGTGGGCGGAGTCAAGCACGACCACCGGCAGGGGCGGGCCGGCATCCGGCGCCGCAGCCGATTCCGCCGTCCCAGTTCCCGCTGGCGCCGCTCCGGGGGCAGCGGGCGCCCCGGCCTGGCCAGCCACGGCCGGCGCTTGGGCAGCGGGCGGAGGAGGTTTTAGGACGTCGGCCAGAAGGATTTTCCCTCCCTCGGCCAGCGTAGGATAGAAATTCAAACCAGGGGTGGTGGGAGTGAGAATGAGCTTCGGCACGCCGTCCTGATCATCAAACTTGATCTCGCTGATGTGCGGGTCCTGGAAGCGAAAGTTCTGATCCAGGGGCTCGACGGGTTGGTTGCCCAGGTAGAGATACCACTTGCCGTTGCTCGAGGCGGTGTTCACGGTGACCTTGTCGGAGAATTGCAGTGTCACGCGGGTTCCGTTCCCGGTCTGGTCCAGGCGAACGCTGAAAGTAATAGGCTTGACGTTGCCGATGAAAATGCGGTTCGAGCCCATCTGGTATTCCACCGACTCGCGGGTGATCTGCGGCAGGACTTTAACCAGGAAATCAACCGGGACCAGCCACTGGGCGCGGGGGCGCCGAACCGGCTGGGTAAGCGTCAGGCGCGCCCTCCCTACCCGCACGCTCTTGTCGTTGAGGCGCAGCTCAATCGGAATGTCGCCGAACCAGACCTTCAGGGAGTCGCGCTTTTCCTGGATGGCTCCGACTTTACCTACGACATTGAGCACCGGGATGAAAGGTAAGTATGGCGCCTGCTCGATTAGCTCGAGGGGAATGACGGAGCGCGTGGAGGGCAGGTAGAAAACAAAATTGTCGCTTCTCAACGGCCGGGCCGGCCAAAGGAGGATTACGAGTCCCACCGCGATGGCGAATGTAATTCCCGCGCCAGGTGACATCACCCGGCGATGGGTCTGATGGAAAGGCAGCACGATCGCTCTCGACACTCGGACCGAAAGCTCACCCGCTTCTGGTCGGCTTCAGGGAAGCATTCTATAGCAGGCGCCTTCAGGCGCGCAATCAAGGTTGCGGGTGGTCGGCTGAAATCTGGGGAGTCGAAACCGGAAGACGTGAAAAAAGATGGCAGCGCTCAGGCGGACGTTCGCTTGTGAGCCTCCTTGACCTCATACATTTGCTTGTCGGCCTCGGTCAGGACCTCGTCCAGCGTTTGGCCGTCATGCCACTCTGCCAAGCCCACGCTGAGCCCCAACTCGAAGTCTGCCAGATGCCCCGCCCGGTTCCAATCTTCCACCGACTTTTCCACCCGGTGGCGAGCAATCCTGGCACCCTCCAGGCCGGAGTCCGACAGGATGACGAGAAACTCGTCGCCGCCGTACCGGACGACGGCGTCCGAACCACGCACGGCGCCTTGCAGGAGGGCGGCAATCTCGGCAATCACGAAATCGCCGGTCAAGTGGCCAAAGCGCGTATTGATGTCCTTGAAGCGGTCGGTATCGCTCACCATGAACGACAGGGGCTTATTGAGGCGGCGGGCGCGAGCCATGTAGCGTGCAGCCATGTCGTCCAGGGCGCGGCGGTTGAAAACCTCGGTCAGGGGATCGGTAAACGATTGCAGCCGGACCAACTCGTTCTGGATCGAAGTCGAGATAACCGCCTCGCGCAGGCGCCGCACCTCCAGCCGTCGAGTGATCATATAGCTGTTGAACAGGATGAGCAGGGCCGCAAGCCCCACGAAGGACTCGCGGGAGACCCGCAACTCCATGACCACGCTGCCCTGCTGCAAGATGGCGGCAGGATAGAGCAGGGCGAGGAACGCCGCACCGACCAGGGCCCCGGTGCCCACCACGATCATCCAAAGCTGCCAGTCACGCTTTTCGAGCAACGAGAGCTGCGTGCTGACCCGCGCGAGAACGCTTTGCGATTGTCCCGAGGCTGGAGGAGTAGGAGTATGAGCCATAGCCCGAATGGTGCCCCAAGCGGATTGGGCACTCGCTCGTATCATAAAGTTATATATCGGTTGCAGGGCATTTGGCAATGACCAAAATCGGCGGAAGTGATTTCGCTGTTTACCGGACGGGTAATACAATTACAAGACAACCGGGTGCAATACGATTGATCCACTCTCAGAACCCGGGTCTAGTGGCCGTGAACTTAGAATAAATGTCCGCAACGAAAGAATGAAGACCATCTCGGTTTGCGTTGCCTTTGGATCGCCTCGACTTGACCGGCGTTTTCGTTGACATATTTCCCGTCCCCGCCTAAGATTGTTGCTTCCGGGGAATTCCATTACATGCTGGGTCAGTCCGTATCGCACTACCGTGTGCGCGAAAAGCTGGGCGGCGGGGGGATGGGGGTTGTATACAAGGCCGAGGACACCAAACTCGGTCGCAGCGTCGCCCTGAAGTTCCTGCCGGAAGAACTCTCCAAAGACCCTCAGGCCTTGGAGCGATTCCAACGCGAAGCCCGCGCCGCCTCGGCGCTCAATCATCCCAACATCTGCACCATTTACGAAATCGACGAGCACCAGGGCCGGCCCTTCATCGCCATGGAGCTTCTGGAGGGCCGGACGCTTAAACACCGCATTGAGGGGAAGCCGCTCCCGACCGAGACCCTGCTGGAACTGGCGATTCAGATCGCCGATGCTTTGGATGCGGCGCATTCCAAAGGCATCGTCCATCGCGATATCAAGCCCGCGAACATCTTCATCACCCCGCGGGGCCAGGCCAAGATTCTGGATTTCGGGCTAGCGAAACTGGCGTTAGAACCTAAGCAGGCGGCAGACGATGTTGGGGTCTCCGCTCCGCCCTCAACGACTACCGACGAAGTTATCACCAGCCCCGGCACGGCGATGGGGACGGTCGCTTACATGTCTCCCGAGCAGGCGCGCGGCGTAGAGCTCGACGCCCGCACCGACTTGTTCAGCTTCGGCGCGGTGCTCTACGAAATGGCCACGGGCCGGCAAGCTTTCTCGGGGAACACTTCGGCGGTTGTCTTCACGGCGATACTCACGCAGAGTCCGAGCCCACCGCTACGGCTGAACTCTGAATTACCTGCGGAGGTAGAACGTATCGTCAACAAGGCACTCGAAAAAGACCGCGAGGTGCGTTACCAGCACGCTTCGGAAATCCGCGCCGACCTGAAGCGTCTGAAACGCGACACTGACTCCGGACGCTTAGCCGCCCGCGAATCAGGCCCGGCGGCGCTGGCGCAGCCTTGGTGGAGAAGCAAAGCGGCAATGGCGGCGGGTGGAGTTGCGCTGGCAGCGCTGCTGGCGCTGGCCGCGTGGTTGACCATGCTGCGCGGGCGGGGCGAGGTGATCGATTCCCTGGCGGTGTTGCCCTTCGTCAACGTGAGCGCTGACCCCAACACCGAATACCTCAGTGATGGGATCAGCGAGAGCATCATCAATAGCCTCTCGCAATTGCCCAACCTGCGCGTGATGGCGCGCAGCACGGTGTTCCGCTACAAGGGGAAAGAGACCGACCCGCAGAAAGTGGGCCAGGAGCTCCGCGTCCGCGCCGTTCTCACCGGCCGGCTGCTGCAACGCGGCGACACGTTGATCGTCCAGACGGAGCTTGTGGACGCTGAGAAAGGCTCGCAACTCTGGGGCGCGCAATACAATCGCCCGGTCGCCGACGTCCTGGCCGTGCAGGAAGATATCTCGAAGGAAATCTCGGAGAAGCTGCGATTGAGGCTGACGGGAGAAGAACAGACCCGGTTGACAAAACGCTCCACGGAGAACGCGGAAGCGTATCAGCTTTATCTCAAGGGCCGCTTTTACTGGAACAAGAGGACCCCGCAGGGGTTTAAGAGGGCCAGGGAGCATTTCGAGCAGGCCATCGAGAAAGACCCGGGCTATGCTCTGGCCTACACCGGCTTGGCCGATTGCTACAACATGCTGGATTGGTACGGGCTGCTTGCGCCAAAAGAGTGCTACCCAAAAGCGCAGGCCGCGGCGACGAAAGCGCTAGCC
>CAZTHM010000049.1:6558-13635 GCA_964613505.1 uncultured Acidobacteriota bacterium
GGCTCGGGATGGCTTATGAGCAAAAAGGGATGTATGCGGCGGCCATCGCAGAGCTCCAAAAGGCCACTGAGCTTTTTGAAGGCGAACCGATCGGGCTGGCGGCGCTCGGCCATGCCTACGCAGTGTCGGGTAAGAAGCAGGACGCGCGGAAGATACTGGAAGAGTTGGACCAACTTGGCAAACGGAGGTACGTCTCGGCCTACTACATTGCGGCGATCTATACGGGCCTTGGAGAAAAGGACCAAGCATGGACCTGGCTCGAAAAGGCCTATGAGGAGCGAGCGAGCTGGCTCAGCGTCCGGTTCAAGGTGGACCCCAGGTTCGACAGCCTGCACTCCGACCCGCGCTTTCAAGATCTGCTCCGGCGCATGAACCTGCCGCCGTAGCGCCGCCGTCCCGGCGGCATCGGCTCTTCGCTGCCGGCAAGATGCCAGCGCTACGTCGCTGCCACACGCTTGACTTCAATGCCGGCGAGTTTGTCGCCGTCGAGCGTGAAGATAACTGCTTCGCAGAAGCCGATTTCGCTGGTGTCGAAGAGTAATACGGGAGCAGGGAGGACCGCAGCGGGGCGTCGGCTGTGAGGTTTCGCCGGCTCTTGTGGGCGTTGACTTACGGTGGGCGGCGGTCTAAGATTTGCGTCTCCAGGGGAATTCCATTCCATGATCGGTCAATCGGTTACGCACTATCGTGTGCTCGAAAAGCTGGGTGGCGGCGGCATGGGGGTGGTCTATAAGGGCGAGGACACCAAGCTGGGCCGGACCGTGGCCCTCAAGTTCCTCCCCGAGGGGCTGTCGCAGGAGCGGGTGGCTTTGGAGCGTTTTCAGCGCGAAGCGCGTGCCGCCTCAGCCCTGAACCATCCCAACATCTGCACCATTCATGAAATCGACGAGCATGAAGGCCGGCACTTCATCGCCATGGAACTGTTGGAAGGGGACACCCTGAAGCACCGGATTGAGGGGCGGTCGCTCAAGACGGACGAACTCCTGGACCTCGCCCTGCAGATTGCGGATGGTCTGGCCAGCGCGCATGGGCGGGGCATTGTCCATCGCGATATCAAGCCCGCCAACATTTTCGTGACGCGCCGGGGCCAGGCCAAGATTCTGGATTTCGGGCTGGCCAAGTTATCGCCCACGGGCCAGCGCGTGGCAGAAGTCGTGGGCGCTTCGGCTACCGCCACCAGCGACGGACTCCTGACCAGCCCGGGCACGGCGATGGGAACGGTGGCCTACATGTCTCCGGAGCAGGCGCGGGGGCAGGAAGTGGACGCGCGCTCCGACCTCTTCAGCTTCGGGGTGGTGCTCTATGAGATGGCGACCGGCCACCAGGCCTTCTCGGGCAGCACCTCGGCCATCGTTTTTGACGCCATCCTCAACCGCGCTCCCACTCCGCCCGTGCGGTTGAACCCGGGGATCTCCGGCGAACTCGCCCGGATTGTGGGCAAGGCGCTCGAGAAGGACCCTGACCTGCGCTACCAGAGCGCCTCGGAAATGCTCGCGGACCTGAAGCGTCTGAAGCGCGACACGGATTCGGGCCGGGAATCGGCGGCGCGCTTCGCACCCGAGCCGACGCCGGCCGCCGCGCCCCGCGCGGAAAAATCCGTGGCCGTGCTTTATTTCGAGAACCTCAGCGCCTCCAAGGAAGACGAGTACTTTCGCGATGGGATGACGGAAGACATCATCACCGAGCTCTCCAAAATCAATTCCCTGCGCGTTTTTCCCCGCGCCGAAATGCTGGCCTACCGCGATAAGTCAGTGACCGCAACGCAAGTCGGGCAGGAAGTGAACGCGGCTTATGTCCTGGGGGGCAGCCTGCGCCGGGCCGGCAATCGCCTCCGCATCACCGCGCAACTGGTGGAGACCGCGACGCGCCACTCCGTCTGGGCGGAACGCTATGACCGCCAGCTCGAAGACGTTTTTGCCATCCAGGACGAAATCGCGCAGAGCATTGCCCGCGCCCTGGAAGTGGCGCTCAGCGACAAGGAAAAGCAGGCCATCGCCAAAGCCCCAACCACCAACGTTGAAGCCTACGACTACTACCTGCGGGGACGGCAATTCTTTCACCAGTTCCGCCGCAAGGGATTTGAGTTCGCCCAGCAGATGTTCGAGCGCGCCATCGAAATCGACCCGACTTACGCGCGCGCCTTCGCCGGAATCGCGGACTGCTGCTCATTCCTCTATACCTACTGGCACGCCAGCAACAACACGCTGGAGCAGGCCGACGCCGCCAGCCGCAAAGCCTTGGAGCTCGATCCCGACCTGGCCGAGGCGCATGCCTCGCGCGGTTTGGCCGTCTCCCTGCGACAGCTCTACGACGATGCCGCGCGGGAATTCGAAGCGGCGATCCGCCTCGACCCCAAATTATTCGAGGGCTATTATTTTTACGCCCGCGCCCGATTCGCGCAAGGGAAGATGGAAGAGGCCGCGAAGCTTTACGAGCAGGCCTGCCAGGTCAATCCCGATGATTACCAGGCGCCCACCTTGCTGGCAGGAACTTATACGAGCTTGGGGAGAACCTCAGATTCCGTGGCCGCCCGCCACCGCGCCCTGAAGATTATCGAGAAGCATTTGGAGCTGCACCCTGATGATGCGAGAGCGTTGTATCTCGGGGCGGCGGGACTCACCAACATCGGCGAACGGCAAAAGGCCCTGGACTGGACTCGCCGCGCCCTGGCCATCGAGCCCGACGACCCCGGCGTTCTTTACAATGTGTCCTGCAATTACTCGCTTCTCGGCCGGCCGGAAGAGGCCATCGAGTGCCTGGAGAAGGCCATCGAGAACGGCTTCGGTTTCAAGCAGTGGATCGAGCACGATTCCGACCTCGACCCCCTGCGCGCCAATCCGCGCTTTCAAACCCTGCTGAAGCGTCTGTGAAACGCCTGGCAGGGGCTGGCGCGGGGCGACACCCGGCTCGACCTAGGCTATTCGCACGTCCCTTGACATTCTCCATGAGAAGTAATAGGTTTCTTGCGGTTTTCTCACTCATGGTAGCAACACTAACCGCCTAACCAAGCCGCGCTGGAGGTACCAATGGGTTTCCGAAAGAGGCAGTCACTTTCCGGGTATGACTTAGCCTGGCTGACCCTCACACTGGCCGTGGTGGCGTCCCTCGGGTCGGGATTCGCAGCCGATCGCGCCGGACACGGCCCCCAACCGGGGCCGGGCGGTGAAGTTGATCCGGCCGCGAAGGCCCGCCTGGTTAGTGCCTACGGCATGCTCCCGTTGAGCTTCGAGGCCAACCGGGGGCAGACCCAGCGACAGGTGAAATTCCTCTCGCGCGGCCCGGGCTATGCGTTGTATCTCACCAAAGACGGTGCCGTGCTGGCGCTGCATCCGCCCTCCGCCGGCGCCGCGGAATCATTGGCACTCCAACGCTCCAGCGGCGGCGAGCTGCCAGCGCTCGCCAGCGATTCCCGAACCCCGAACCCCGAATCCCGAATCCCGGCGCTCTTGAAGATGAAGTTAGTCGGCGCCAACCTCCAAACTCAAGTTGCCGGGGTCGACGAACTGCCTGGGAAGAGCAACTACTTCCTCGGCAACGATCCCAGGAAATGGCGCACCAATGTTCCCAATTACGGCAAAGTGAAATACTCCGGCGTTTTCCCTGGCATTGACTTGGTCTATTACGGCAACCAGCGCCAGCTTGAATACGACTTCGTGGTTTCGCCAGGCGCGGATCCGCGCACCATTGTCCTTCAATTTGAAACTCGAAACTCGAAAAGCGAAAATCGACAAGCGGAAATTGCCCCCAACGGCGACCTGGTTATCACAACCCAGGGCGGTGAAGTGCGTCTGCGCAAACCCATCGTCTACCAGGTCAAGCATACGAAGTCACCGCTCGATAATCGCACTTACCTGGATGGCCGGTACGTCCTTCGCACCGCAAATTCGAAATCCAAAACCAAAAATCCAAAATTCGAAGTGGCCTTCGAAGTCGCCAGTTATGACCGCAGCTTGCCGCTGGTTATTGACCCGGTTATGGATTATTCCACCTACCTTGGCGGCAGTAGTCTTGACCAGAGTTTCGCGGTGGCTGTGGATGGAACTGGTAATGCCTACATCACAGGCAAGACGGCCTCCACGAATTTCCCGCCGGCGGGGACGCCCTTCGATACGACGTGCGGTACTATTCTTATTCCATGTGCCGGAAGCGTGACGGATGCCTTCGTCGCCAAGGTGAACAACTTGGCGGTCCCCGCGCTCGTGTATACGACCTACCTGGGCGGCACCGGCCTCGATCAGGCAAACGCGATCAAAGTGGACGCGACGGGGAGCACCTACGTTACCGGCCTTATCTTCTCTACCGATTTTCCCGTCACGGCCATACGGTTTCAGGCAGCGGCCGGCGGCGGCGGCGATGCGTTCGTGACTAAACTCGCCGCCACGGGCTCCTCGCTCCTCTACTCCACTTACCTTGGCGGGACCTGCAAAGACGAAGGCCTGGGAATTGCTCTGGACACCGGAAACAACGCCTACGTGACCGGCGATACCTGCTCGACTGCCTTCCCCACATCGGTTGGCGCCTTTCGGACCACGGCGCCTTCCGCCGGTGCCAATACCGATGCCTTCGTTTCCAAGTTAAATCCGGCAGCAGCTACGAACGCAGCGTCGCTGGTTTATTCCACGTATTTGGGCGGTGTGACAGGCAACGACCAGGGGAATGCCATCGCGGTGGACGGCTCCGGAAATGCCTACATCGCAGGAGAGACGAAATCATCCGTTTTTCCTCTTCCTGGCGGGGCTACTGTCGGGGCTTTTGACACTACCTGTGGCAGCGACGGCGCTTGTGACGGCGGGCTCGCGAGCGATGCGTTTGTGACCAAACTGAATACCACGGGTACGGCATTGGTCTACTCCACCTTTTTGGGTGGCGGCGACAACGACAAAGCGCTCGGCATCGCCCGCGACGGCGCGAATAACGCCTACGTGACGGGCGTGACCGAGTCCTTGGACTTTCCGACCACCGGAAGCGCCCTTCAGCCCAACAGCGCCGGAGGCTTCGACGCGTTCGTTACCAAGCTGAATACTACCGGGGCTGCTCTGGTTTATTCCACCTACCTGGGTGGCAACGGCTTCGACCAGGGGAACAGTATCGTTCTGGATGCCAGTGCCAACGCCTACGTGGCGGGCGCGACCGGCTCGGGGGATTTCCCCTTGGCGAGCCCCCTGCAGACCACTTGCGCGAGCTGTCCCGCCAGCACTGATGCTTTCCTTGCCAAAGCGAATGCGGGCGGAACGGCGCTGATCTTCTCCACCTACCTGGGAGGTATCGGCGACGACGCAGCCACCGGCGTGGCTTTGATGGTTGGCTCGGCCAACCCCTATATAACCGGGAGTACAACGTCCACCGATTTTCCCACGGTCGGCACTCCGATTCAGGCCATCAACAACGGTGGGAGCGATGTGTTTGTCGCCAAAGTTTCCGCACTGGCGCTCCCCGTGGCTTCGCTTTCCGTGCCCGGCCTGAACTTCGGCTCGCTGGTCGCGGGTTTTACCAGCGCCCCGCAGACGGTGACCCTGACCAACCTGGGCGACGCGAATCTGAATATCACGAGCATCGCCACGAGCGGGGACTATGCGCTGACCAGTCCCACGCCGTGTGGAGCGTTTCCGGCGACGGTGGCGGTGGGAGCGAACTGCACCATCAACGTCACTTTCACGCCTACGGGTACGGGAACGCGAGCCGGAACCCTCACCATCACGGATAACGCCTACGGCAGTCCGCACGTCGTGAGCCTGACCGGCGTGGGTACTTCCAATGCCGTGATTGGCGTCACGCCCGGGAGCCTGGCCTTTGACCCTCAGCGCATCGGGACGACCAGCGCGTCGAAACCGGTGACGTTGACCAACAGCGGGACCGATACGTTCCACATCGCTAGCATCACGACCACCACCGACTACAGCAAGACCGACAATTGCGGCGCCCTTGTCGCTCCCGGGCCGCCCTGCACCATCAATGTGACATTCTCTCCCACCGTGTTAGGAGTCAACGCCGGGACACTGACCATCACCGGCGACGACGCCGGAGGCCCGCACGTCGTGACCCTGAGCGGCACCGGCCTCGTGGGAGTGGACTTGTCGCCCCCTAGTTTGCCCTTCGCCGACCAGCTTGCGGGGACGACCAGCGCCAGTCAGATCGTAACGTTGACCAATACCGGCTATCCGGCTTTAACCATTACCAGCATCACCCTGGCCAGCGCGGACTTTGAGCAAACGAACAACTGTCCGATCTCGCCCGCGACGCTGGCGCTCAACGGCACTTGCACATTCACGGTGAAGTTCCGGCCGACGGCATCGGACAACCGCCTGGGGGCGATTGTGATTACAGATGATGCGCCGACCCCGGGCAGCACGCAGACGATCAGCCTGACCGGGAATGGGATCGCCCCTGTTTCCAAACTCTCGGTGTTGAGCCTGTCGTTCGGGAACCAACTGGTGGGGACGACGAGCGGGTCGCAGCCGTTTACGCTGACGAATACCGGCACGGCGACGCTGAACATCACGAAGATTTCGGCGGGCGGGGACTTTGCCCAGACCAACGACTGTGGGGTGTTACCGACCACTTTGGCGGCTGCCGGAGGGTTTTGCACCTTTACGGTGACGTTCTCGCCTAAGACCCTTGGAACTCTGGTAGGAGGAGTATCGATTGAAGACGACTCGGGCAACGTCACGCACATCGACACCGTGAGCCTGGACGGAACCGGGTTGGCCCCAGCGGTGACGCTGCCAGCCATCGTCTCGTTCGGAAACCAAGTCGTCGGGACGGCCAGCGCCACGAAGCCCGCGACCCTGACCAACTCCGGCAACTCCCCTCTCACCATCACGAGCATTCTTTTGCTCAGTCCAGATTTCAGCCAGACCAACGATTGCCCCGTCCCCCCGGCCACGCTGGCGGCGGGAGCCCTTTGCACGTTCACCGTGACCTTCAATCCCACGGCAACGGATATCCGGCGCGCGGGCATTACCATCACCGACGATGCGGGTAACGTCCCTGGACACACGGACATATTGAACCTGGAGGGGACAGGAGTGGCGCCGGCGGTGACCTTCACGCCGCTGGCGGGGCTGGACTTCGGTACGC
>CAZTHM010000050.1:0-13583 GCA_964613505.1 uncultured Acidobacteriota bacterium
AAGCAGTTCGGGAAACCTATCGCGGACTTCCAGGCCATCCAGTTCCAGCTCGCGCGCCTGGCCACTAACGTCGAAGCGGCGCGCCTGATGACTTACAACGCCGCGCGGCTGAAAGAATTCGGGAAGCCCTTCGTCAAAGAGGCGGCGATGACCAAGTACTTCTGCTCCCAGGTGGCCGAACGTGTGGCGTCGGAGTGCCTCGAGGTCTACGGGGGCTATGGATACACGAAGGATTATCCGGTAGAGAAATATCTGCGCGACGCCAAGATCGGCAAGATCTACGAAGGAACGTCCTTCATGCAACTGCAGACCATCGCCAAAGTGATTCTGGGCGAGTAGGCACCACACGGCCGGTAAGAAACCCATCTTTGCGACTTTCATGCCTGAGAATCTTTCTTCGCGCACGCATTCGGAGGCGATATGAAGAAGAGAATCTGGAGCCGATGGTTCCGCGCGAGTCTGGCAGTGATAGCCTTCGTGCTGCTTTCTGCGTTTGCGCTATATCCCGCGGCGAAGGCGCCGTTGCGCGTGCTGGTGGTGACGGGCGGCCACGACTACCCAACTTCGTTCTACACCGTCTTCGAGGGATACGACGACATCCAGTGGCAGCACGCCACGTCGAACCACGAGGCATTCAAGTCTGGGCTTCGAGATAAGTTCGACGCCTTGGTCCTCTATGACATGTCCACGGAAATTACCGACGTGGAGAAGAAGAACCTTGTGGAATACCTGGAAAACAACCGAGGATTGGTGGTGCTTCATCACGCCGTTCTCGACTACCCGGATTGGGAAGAGTGGTGGCGGGAGGTGGTGGGCGGGAAGTACATGACAAAGCCGGAAGGCGGGATGCCGGAGTCAACTTATATGCACGATCAGGAGATGCTCGTCGAACCTGTCACTCCTCACCCGATTCTGACCGGCATCGGGCGGCTTCGCATCCAGGACGAAACCTACAAGGGGATGTGGATTTCGCCGAAGGTCACCGTCCTCCTCAGGACGAACAACCCCACCAGTGATCCCTCCGTGGCCTGGGTCAGCCCCTACGAGAAGTCGCGGGTGGTTTACATCCAGCTCGGCCACGGCGAATCGGCGCACCGCGACCCGGGCTACCGCCGGCTGGTGCACAACGCCATCCTGTGGTCCGCGGGAAGCCCGGTGAACTGACCACCCCGAGGAGAAAGGCCTCGATGTCGCCATTTCAAAAAGGTACAATCGAGCTTGTCATGAGTACTGTGCCCGTTGAAATCGCCCGTTTGATCGAGAAGGCCGCGGCAGCCCTCAAGGATGCAGGGGCGCGTGAGGTGTACGTTTTTGGGTCGGCTGCAGTAGGGAAGTTCAGTGAGGGCTCCGACCTGGACATGGCAGTCTCAGGGCTGCCGCCCGAAGCGTTCTTCCGTGCTATGGCCATGGCCAGCGATGCCTTGGGCCGTCCGCTGGACCTGGTGGACCTGGACGAGGACAACCCCTTCACCCGCTACCTGAAGCACGAGGGAGAACTCCGGCGTGTGGGATAAGGTTCGGAAGCAGGTATCCCTCGAACTTGAGCAGCTGAATCGCCTCCTCGAAACTCATCGGCCTCTCCTTGAGAAGTGTCTCGGCACTCCCCCCAACGACATTGTCCCGGTGTCCGATTTCAGTGCGCGGTTGTCCCGAGTTTCCTGATGTGGGCGCGCACTTCGGCAGCGTCGCTGGCATTGGGGGCGTACTGAAGGTAGAACTGAAACTCTTCGCGGGCGCGGTTCAGATTCCCGGCACTCTCCAGGGAAACCGCGAGATTGTAGTGGGCGCTGGCGAGGTTGGGGCGCTGGCGAATCGTTTCCTCGTATTCCCGGATGGCGCCTTCGCGGTCGCCTTTGCTGCGCAGCGTGTTGGCCAGACTCAAACGGACTCCCGCCTCCAGGGGCCGGAGCCGCAAGTACTCACGGTAGTCGGAAACCGCCTCGTCCAGGTGCCCCTTCTGCCGAAGCGCGTTGGCCAGGCTCAAACGGGCATCGGTAAAATCACTTTTGCTGCGCAAGGCCTCACGAAACTGTTCCAGCGCATCATCCATCTTGTTCTGATGGAGCAGCGCGACACCCAGGTGGTAGTGCGCCTCCGGCAGGTTGGGCATCAGGCGGAGGGCCGCCTGGGCCTCCTCCGCGGCGCCGACCGGTTCGCCCATCTGGTTCAGCACGCTGGCCAGGTTAGCGTGAGTTTCAGCCGATTCAGGACGTTTCTGGAGCACGGCGCGGAAAGCCGCGGCGGCCCCCTTCCAATCCCCCGAGCGCATCAGGGTAAGCCCGACGTTCTCCTGCGTGACCACATCGCCCGAGAGCGCAATGCCGGCGCGATACGCCTCCTGGGCGCCTGGCATGTCTCCCATCCGGAAGAGCGCGTTGCCCAGTTCGCGCTGGTACTCGGCGTTGGCGGGCGCCAGGCGCACCGCCTCACGACATTCAGCCACGGACCCGTTGAGGTCGCCGCTTTCTCGCAGGATCGTGGCGAATCGGATATGCAGAGCCGCATCGTCGGGACGCAAACGGAGCGCGTCGCGGTAGGTCGGGATTGCCAGCTCGTAATTCTTCTGCTCCGCCAGCACTTCCCCCAGCGCGACGAGAGCTTCGGGATAGTCGGCCCGCAGTCCAACGGCACGTTCCAGCTCCGCCTGAGCTTCCTTGATTCTTCCCAATGCCTTCAAGGCTCCCCCCACGTAGTAGTGCAGCTCGGGACTTTGGGGGCGCAAACCCGACGCCACGCGGTATTCCCCGATCGCCTTCTCCAGGTCGCCCCCCGCCTGGTAAGCGTTCGCCAGATGCAGGTGGGCGTCAGTGTCCTCGGGGCGCAACCTGACTTCTTCCCGATACTCCTGGATGAAGCCTGGGACATCGCCGGAAGCCTGATACGCTTCCGCCAGGTTGCGGTGGTAGTCGGCGGAATCGGGCGCGAGTTCGACGGCTTTCCTCAGTTCCGGGATCGCTCCCAGCAAATCGCCTGTCTTTCTCAGGACCAGCCCGAGGTTCGAATGCAACTCCGGGTCGCCGGGTTTCAGCCGCAGCGCCTCGCGGTACGAGGCGGCCGCCGCCGCATGGTTGGAAGTGGAAAGGTAAGTCGCCGCCAGCTCGGAGTGGGGCGCGACGAGGTCCGGACGCTGCCGGACAACGTGGCGAAGCTCCTGGATCGCGCCAGCGTAGTCGCCCGCCTGACGCAGCGCCAGCGCGAGCTGAAACCGGTAGTCGGTCTGCTGGGGGAGCAACTCCACCGACCGCCGATATTCCTGAATGGCATGGATCAAATCGTCGCTGGCCCGCAAGGCTCCCGCCAGCGCGTAATGCAATTCGGGATCGTTGGGCCGCAAACGCGTCGCGGCGCGAAATTCATCGATGCCCTCCGGGATCCTCCCCGCCTGGGTGAAGGCGTTTCCGAGACCGGCGTGGGCGTGGGGGTTGTTGGGTTCGAGCGCCGCGGCCTGGCCATACTCCGCCGTGGCGGCCGAAGGGTCACCCGCCTGGAGCAGCGCCGCGGCAAACGCCATGCGGATCTCCACGTCGTGCGGCTGGAGCGCCAGCGCCTGCTTGAATTCCTTCTTGGCTTCTTGAAAATCCCGGCGGCCCGCCAGCGCATTCGCCAGGTTCGAGTGCGCATCGGCGTTGGAGGGGTGCAAACGAAGTTCCGCACGATACTCTTCGATGGCCTGGTTCAAGTTGCCCTGGGACTCGTACACCGCTCCCAGATTCAAGTGCACGCCGGGGAAATCCGGCTTCTGGCGCAGCACCTCCTGGTATTCGCGGATGGCATCGCCGGCTTGCCGCTGCGCGACGAAGGCGATGGCCAGATTGTAGCGAGCCTCGGGATAGAGGGCGCGGAGTTCTATCGCCTTGCGGTAGGCGCTGATGGCCTCTTTCCACAGACCCCGGTGCGAGAAATCATTGCCTTGCTGAAAGAACTGGTCGGCGCTCGCAGGCTCGCTTTGCTGGGCGTGCAGACACAGGGAGAGCAGAGAAAAAGCCAGGACCGAAATGCACCAATAGCGCCGCATGATGATTAGAATCCGCATTACTAGGATACACCCGGCGCCGCCTCCTCGAAACGTTGACATGCTTGGCTGGCTTCCGTTATTCTCGGCGCGTTTCAGCGGCCCGTCCATCCGCCCGCACCCGCCGCGTTCCCATCGAGATGGAGCACTCGGATGGAGCAAGTTCTCCAATACTTCCGCCGCCGTCCGATGCTGCGCACGTCGTCGCTCCTGGCCGGAAGCTTGTTCTGGTTGGTGGGCTTCTTCCTGATACCCATTTTCTATCTGCTGGCCGTGAGCTTCGCCGAGCGCTCGCCCTACGGCACCATCGCCTGGGTCTTGGGACTGCGGAATTACGCGCGCGCCTTCCAGCCGACCTACCTCGAGATCTACTGGCGGTCGGTCGGGATGGCTCTGCTCACGACGGCCCTTTGTGCAGTGCTGGGGTTTCCCGTCGCCTACACGATCGCTCTGCGGGTTCCCGCACGCTGGAAGTCGGCGCTGCTGCTTTTGGTGGTCATCCCGTTCTGGACCAGCTTCCTGATTCGGACCTACGCCTGGATGGTAATCTTCCGCACCGAAGGCGTCATTAATACGCTGCTCCTGGGTTTGCACCTGACGAACGAACCGCTGCGGCTTCTCTACACGCCTCTGGCGGTATTCGTTGGGCTGGTCTACGGCGAACTGCCCTACATGATCCTGCCGCTCTACGCCGTGCTGCAAAAAATCGACCCGGTACTCCTCGAGGCCGCACAGGATCTCGGCGCGAGTCGCGTGGCAACTTTCCTGAAAGTCACATTGCCGCTCTCCGCGCCGGGGTTGGTGGCGGGTTCCGTCCTGGTTTTCATCCCCAGCGTCGGCGCCTTTATCACTCCCGATTTGCTGGGCGGCGCGCGCACGATGATGGTGGGCAACCTCATCCAAAACCAATTCGCGCTGGTGCGGGATCAACCTTTCGGCTCCGCGGTGGCATTCCTTCTGACGTTTGCGGTTCTCAGTGTACTGCTCAGCACGCTGCGCAGCGCTCAACGCGCGACGCGGGAGATTCTTTGATGGCGAAAACGAACCGCCGAGGGCTGGGGTTGGGCGCGGCGACGCTGGCGATCTACCTCTTTCTCTACGCCCCCATCGCGGTCCTCGTCATCTTCTCTTTCAACCGGTCGCGTCTTTCCGCCCGCTGGCTGGGATTCACGACGGAATGGTACGCGGCGTTGTGGCGGAACGATCAGGTCTTCCAGAGCCTTCTGAACAGCCTGGTAGTCGCCGTCGCGGTCACTCTCGTCTGCGTCACTTTCGGCACGCTGGCCGCGCTCGTCATGGCGCGCGCCCGGCTGCGCGGCCGCGCCTGGCTTGACGCGCTCGTTTACCTGCCGCTGGTTATTCCGGAAATTGTCATTGCGGTGGCGATGGTCATCTTTTTCGCGATGCTCCACTTTGACCTGAGTTTGTGGACCATCATCCTCGCGCACATTACCTTCTGCATTTCCTACGTCATCATCGTGGTGGGGGCGCGTCTGGCGGGGATGGACCGCTCGCTGGAAGAAGCGGCGCTCGACCTCGGCGCGAACGAATGGACTACCTTCTTCCGCGTCACGCTGCCCGTTGCCGCGCCAGGAATCCTTTCCGCGGCGCTGCTGGTTTTCACGACTTCTTTCGACGACTACCTCATCACCTCCTTCGTCTCGGGCGTTGGATCCACGACGTTGCCGCTCCAGATCTATTCCATGCTCAAGCGCGGCATCACGCCGGAGATTAACGCCGTTTCCACCGCCATTCTCCTGGCCACCGTGCCACTGGTCTACATCGCCCAGCGCCTGGAGCGCGGCGCGCTGAGGGTGCAGGCAGCGCTGGCTGGCGTAGCCGGGGTTTTTGTCTTCATGGCCGTGCCGCTGGTGGCGCGCACTTGGCCCACCGAACGAAATCTCCCGCAGCTCAACATCTACACCTGGACCACCTATCTCTCGCCGCGGGTGGTGCGGGGCTTCGAGCGCGAGTTCCACTGCAAGGTCAATTACGATCTCTACGATTCCAACGAAGCTCTGCTCGCCAAGCTGCAAGCCGGCAACGTCGACTTTGACGTCATCACCCCCACCGACTACATGGTGGAGATCCTCATTCAGCAGGGTCTGCTCTCCAAGCTCGACAAGCCGAGATTGGCCTCCGCCTTGGCCAGAATCAATCCCCGCTTCCTGGGTCTTTCCTTTGACCCGCACAATGAATACTCGGTCCCGTATGCCTGGGGCACGACGGGCCTCGCCTATCGCTCCGACCTGGTGAAGGAGAATGTCGAGAGCTGGGACGTGATGTTTGACCCCCGCTATGCCGGACACATTCTCCTGCTCGACGACATGCGGGAAGTTTTCGGCATGGCCCTGAAGAAGCTCGGCTATTCGATGAACTCAAACAACCCCGAAGAAATCCGCCGCGCGCGCAACCTGTTGCTGGCGCAGAAGCCTCTGGTGAAGGGTTACAACAGCTCGAACTTCGAGCAGGACCTGGTGGCCGCCGACGCCTGGATTGCCCAGGCCTATAATGGCAACCTGACCTTCGCCCTGCGCGACGAGCCGCGCATCCGCTACGTCATCCCCAAGGAGGGCTGTACGATTTCAGTGGACGGCGCCTGCATTCCGCGCAATGCGCCGCACAAGGACCTGGCGCACGAGTTCATCAAATACGCGCACCGCCCGGAAGCCGCCGCCGCCTTCGTCAACGATTCCGGATTCAATTCACCCAACCGCTTTGCGGCAAGTGGTGTCGAGCCTTGGATCCTCGCGGAGCCGGCAATCTTCCCGCCCGAGGATTGGCTCGTGCATTGTGAGTTCATGCGCGACGTCGGTCCCATCGTCGCGCTCTATGACCAGTACTGGACGGAGATCAAAGCCCGGTAGCCCGCAGCGTGCCTGCGCGCGCCGCTCATTCGTCAAGGAGGAATTCAATCATGCGTTCAAAGAAGCTGGATCGGTCTCGTCGCGCGTTCCTGCAAACGGTGGGCACGGGAGTTCCCACCCTTTCTCTGGTTTTGAACGAAGCCCAAGGCGGCTCGCCGCCGCCTTCCGGGGCGGCCACTCCTCCGGGGCCGCCGGCAAAATTCGCGCCGCTTGATTTGGCCAAGTTCTTCAACTGCTCGCCCAAGGACTTCGGCCCGCGCGCGCGGGCGAAAGAACTGACGGGCGATTCTCTGGGCGATGGACTCATCCGTCCCCTCGCCGGCGCGCAGAAGCTCCAGGGCATGCCGTTCGCGTTGGGCTCGGGCGGGCTGGATCGAAAGTCATGGTTGGCCCTCAGCACCAAGTCAGTCCCCTGGGCGGCGCGCAGCGTCTCGATTCCCGTAGCGCAGCCAACACGATTTGCGTGCCTCATGGCGTTCTGCGATTGGGACGAAAACGAAACGCCGCCGGTGCTCCAGGACGTCGTCGAAAAAGTCGGGCAGCTTTTGGGCCAGGCGGTTTTCGTTTTTGAAGACGGCAGCGAGAAAGCCCTGCCGATCCGGCGCCGGTTCGAAGTGAACTCTCCGGCGATTTTCTGGGGGCATTCGGCGTTCGCGGCCGAGCCTCACCTGAAGGACGCGCCCCGAAAACTCACCGATCCGCTCCGAAACGGGATGGATTGGGGTCAGCTCCAGACGGTCGCCGATGACAATGCCGAGCCGGCCTCTCCCGACGGCCGTCCGCCCGCGCTCTTCTGGATTTCAGCCTTGGAGAATCCCGAGCCGGAGAAGAAGCTCAAGGCGCTGCGTCTGGAATCCAAGTCCGATGACGCGCTGATCGTCTGCGGAATCACACTTTTCTCCGGCCGCGAGAATCCGCTGCGTTACGAGCGCTTGAGCCTCTATCGCTTCACCCTGCCCGAGGCGACGGCGGAGGAGAAAAATCGATGGAAACTGAAAGTCGACATGGGTGTGGTCGTCCGCCAATACGTGCTGCCGGAATTTGCCGCGAACGACTGGCTCGCCGCCCCGGGCAAAGGCCTGGGCGAGCGCAACCCAGCCCTCAAGGGTGTGAAGTATCTCTATGCCGAAGTCACGGCGAGCAGTGAAGCCACGCTCGCTCTCACCGATTCCAAGACCGGCAAGCGCTATGAATTCGATCTTGGCGAAGTGACGGCCGGGAAGGAGTCGGAAGCTCGTCCTGCCGGGGCGCGAATCGAATTCCTCGAATCGCAGAAGACATGGCTACATGGCCAGGCCGTCGATGCGGGAACCGGCAAGCCCACGCCCGTGCGCCTGGCCTTCCGCTCCAAAGACGGCCGCTACATTCCGCCTTACGGCCATCGCACCGAGATCAATGACGCGTGGTTCCAGGACTACGGCGCGGACGTCAAGTTGATGGACACGTCGTTTGCCTACGTTGACGGCACGTTCCAAGTCGAGCTGCCCGTGGGTGAAGTGTTCGTCGAGATGACCAAAGGATTCGAATACGAGCCCGTGCGCCAAAGGCTCAACATCGAACCCGGGCAGCGCGAACTGAAACTCGAAATCAAGCGACATATCGATTTGCGCTCGAAGGGTTGGGTGACGGCTGACACGCATACGCATTTCCTCTCTCCCTCGACCGCCGTGCTGGAAGGGCAGGCGGAGGGATTGAATCTGGTCAGCCTGCTGGCGGCGCAATGGGGCGACCTCTTCACCAATGTCGGCGACCTTTCTTATGGACCGCTCGTTTCGAAAGACGGCGAAACCCGCGTCGAGGTGAACACCGAAAATCGCCAGCACATTCTTGGACACATCGGACTGGTGGGCGGGCACGGCGCTCCGGCCTTTCCGATGTCGGCGAGCGGGCTAGGCGAAAGTTACATCGGCGACCCGCTCTGGAACAGCCTCGCCCACTGGAGCGACGCGCAGCGCGAACGCGGCGGCCTAGTCGTCGCCGTACATTTCCCGTATCCCACGGCGGAGCTGGCGGCTGACATCGCGCTGGGCAAGATCGATGCGGTCGAACTCTATCCCTACGGCGAGAACTTCAACACACTGCGATTCTACGATTGGTACCGCTACCTGAATTGTGGCTATCGCCTGCCCGCCGTCGGCGGCACCGACAAGATGGGAGCCTACATACCCGTGGGCGCCAACCGCACCTACGCCTACATCGGCCAGGAGGAGTTTAATTTCGACAACTGGGCCAAGGCGGTTCGCAGCGGAAACACTTTCATGACCACCGGCCCGCTGCTGAATTTCACCGCCGACGGGCACGCGCCGGGCGAGGAGATCGTCATCGGCCCGGGCGGCGCAACCATTGAACTCCAAGTGGATGTGCGAAGCTACGTGCCGTTCCATCGCGTCGAGTTCGTCTGGAATGGAAAGGTCATGGCGTCGCACGAAGACAGCGCCGGACGACGCGATTTCGTTTTGACCGAAAAGATTCATGTCGACACTCCGGGCTGGATTGCGGCGCGCTGCGCCTCGCGCTTGGGACCCACAACGGGCTGGAGTCTCGGTATCCAGGCGCACACCTCGCCGGTGTATTTCAAGGTTGCGGGGCAGGAACTCTTCTCTGCGCCCGCCGCGGCCTACATGCTCACACTCATCGAGGGCGCCGAGACCTGGGTCAATCAACTTGCCACTCGGCCCGACGCCGAGCGTTTTGCGCGCGTGCGCAAAACCTTCGCCGACGCCCGCGAGGCCGTGCATCGGCGCATGCATCAACATGGGATCAAACACTGAGTCGATTTGAGGTGGGGGGCCTGGAGTCAGAAGTCAGAAGCCAGAAGGCGGAATAGGGCATGCGGTCTTGGACGCGGTTTGACACGCCCCGGCCGATAGCGTAATGTCGGCTGCAACGGTTTCCCCGGAACGGGCCGGGGGTTCCCCGCGAAAGGAGATCCTTGATGGAAAAACAAGTCGTCCATTACACGTACTGGTTGGGCCTGGCCGCCACGCTGGTGGCTCTAATCTGGCGCGGCTTGGTCCTTGCCGGACTGCCGGAAAAGGTTATGGGCCTGAACTACATGACCGCCTACAAGGGAGCCCTGCTCTTTTTCGTGATGGCCGTCGCCACCACGAGTTACGCCTGGCTCAAGAGCCAGAAGCCTTAGCTGCAGCTTTACACTCTCGCAACCCATCCCGCACCCAAGCGCAAGGTGCAGGCTCCCCGTTTCGTGTGGAAGCCCCTCCGCGTGGCATCCCGAGGGCAGGCCAATTCGCCCCAGCCGCCAAATCATTGCAGGGTTGAAGTTGCAGGGCCGGGCGGATTAGTATCGTGGGCCGCGGGTCTGGAATGAGAGGTGAAGGTTCAGTGTTGGACGCATTCAAGCTGGATGGTTGTGTGGCGCTGGTCACGGGTGGCGCGACGGGAATCGGCCGCGCCGCGGCACTCGCCTTGGCCGAGGCGGGCGCGGACGTCGCCGTGCTCGGCCACTCGCACGACCCCGCCGGGACGCGCCAGGCCGTCGAAGCGCTGGGTCGGCGCGCCCTCAGCTTCCAAGGCGATCTGAGCAAGGCGGTCTTTCGCAATCTGGTTGTGGACGACATCCTCCGCCGCTGGGGGCGTATCGATATCCTGGTGAACAACGCCGGCACGATTGCCCGCGGGGCGGCGGTCGATGCCGACGAGTCAGAGTGGGATCGAGTCATCCAGTTGAACCTCACCACGATGTTTCGCATGTGCCAGCGCGTGGGCCGCGTGATGATCGAACAGAAACGCGGCAAGATCATCAACCTGGCTTCGCTGCTGAGTTTCTCGGGAGGCATCAACGTCATCTCCTATGCGGCGAGCAAAGGCGGCGTGGCGCAGATCACCAAAGCGCTCGCCAACGAGTGGGCGAAACTCGGCGTCAACGTCAACGCCATCGCTCCCGGCTACATCCTGACGGAGTTTACGCGCATCCTCTACGAAGATCCGACGCGCTCCCGGCAGATCAACGAGCGGATTCCCGTCGGGCACTGGGGCAGCACCGACGATCTGAAGGGCCCGGTCGTTTTCCTGGCCTCGCGAGCCTCGGACTACGTCCACGGGCACATCCTGGTGGTGGATGGCGGATGGATGGCGAGATGAATTCGGAATTTTGAATTCTGAATAGTGAATTGAGGGACTGCGCGGTCGCCTGAAATCCCCTTCGTGGTCCGCGAGTGAGAACGATGCAGGCAGGAGTGTACCAAGCACCCGGAGTCATCAAGGCCACGGACTGGCCCGTGCCGCGACTCGCGGCCGGTGAGGTGCTGGTGCGCGTGCGATACGCCGGCATCTGCGGCACCGACCTGCTGATCCACAGCGGCAAGCACCCGCGCGTGGTCCCGCCGCGGGTTCTGGGACACGAGATTTTCGGAACCGTCGCGGACGCGCAGTCACCCGCCGATGCGGCATGGAAAGCGGGCAGGCGCGTGGCCGTCTATCCGCTTATTTCCTGCGGCAGGTGCGCGCCCTGCCGCGAGGGCAACGCCCACGTGTGCGAGAAGTTGGGGCTGATCGGCATCGACACCGACGGGGGCATCGCGGAATACGTCAAGGCGGCGCCCGAGCAAATCGTCGCGGTTCCCGATGCTGTCAGCGATGAACAAGCAGCACTGATCGAGCCCCTGTCGGTGGCCATGCACGTCGTGCGCAGGTCGGGCTTCCGTCCCGGTGACACAACGCTGGTGATGGGAGGCGGCCCGATTGGCAACTTGATCGCCCAGGTGTTGCGCGCCTCCGGAGCGCGGGCCGTAATCCTCACGGAAGTGAAACCTCGCCGCCGCGCGCTGGCAGTGCAACTTCGCCTGGTGACCGTAAACCCCGCTGAAGAAAGCCTTCGCGACGCGGTGCTACGACTCACGGGCGAGCCGTTTGTGGACTGCGTGTTCGAGGCGACCGGGGCGGCCGCCGCGTATCGCGACGCCGTGGCGATCTGTAAGGTGCGCGGAGAAATCGTCCTGGTCGGTCTGCCCAAGACCCCGCCGGAAGTCGATGTTCTCAATCTGGTCTTCAAAGAGATTCAGACCACCGGCGCGCGCGTCTACACCCGCAAGGACTATCAAGCCGCCATCGGGTTGCTCGAGCGCCGCGCGGTGAATGTGATGCCCCTCATCACCGATCAACTGGCGCTCGCCGACGTCGAGCAGGGATTCCAGAAGATGCGTGACGCCGATGCAAGTCTCAAGATCCTCTTCGCGCCCTAGCGCACCCGTCAGGCAACCTTCTGCCCTGAGACAATATTTCCACTCTGCAAAGATGCTTTTGCACGGCGTTGAAATCGCCCGGGGCTTGGCATATAGTGAGCGCCGCAAAAAAATGCCAGTCCCGCTCGCTCCCCTGATTCATCCCCGAGGCGGGGAGCGGCGGGCAAATCGAGGTGCGGCGACTGCAAAAGTCTCCCTGCCGCTCCGGCAGCGGAACTCTCTGACACGGATCGCCGTAACGAAACCTCGCGGGAGGATTCATGATGACTGCACTGCATTGTTCATTCCCACGGAAGGGCCGCGTCCTGGTTCCGGTCTTCCTCATCCTGGCCCTGGTCCTCGCTTGTTCGGCGCCCGTTCCAAGACCCACGGGAGTTGCCTACGAATTCGACAGCGCGAAAGACATGTTCAAGAAGGGCCGCTTTGACAAGGCGCTGGATTTCACCGACGCCCCGGCGACCGCCTCGCCTCCGAACGCTTTCACCGAGCGGGCGCTCGTCCTGCGCGTGGCCATCTACAGCGGCCGGGTCAAGGGTTACAAGGAACTGGTGGACGCCTACCGGAAGGGCGCCGACGCCACCAAGAACACGCGCTTCAAGGCGGAATATGAACGTCAGCGCCACGACAGCCTCCAATACGGCTCCCGGCTCGCCCTGGGTCTGGGGGACTCGGCGCACCGGCTGACCGAGGGAGGACAGCTCCCCAAGGAACTGACTTTGGAAGCGCCTTACCCCACGACCGAGGGTCCGCAAACCCTCCCTCCACTCGCCCGCGTGATCGAGGGAGGCTGGATTGAGCCCGAGGAGCAGGAGTCGGTGGCGCGCGACGCGCAGGTGAAAGGGATCGACGATGCGCTGGCGGAGATGGTGGGCGGCGACCGCTCGAAAGCGCGCACCGCCTTGACGGCGGGTCCCGTCAAGATCAGCGCCGTAGATTTCGGGATCTTCCTGGGCAAGCAGGTTCTGGAAGGGGCGAGTTTCTTCGACAAGAAACACATGCGCGATTCGATGAAGTTCCGCACGCTGTGCCAGGAGGCCGATGAAGCCGCCAAAGCCGTCCTCGCGCGGCTCAAAGACAATCCCGACAAGAACAAAGAGAAGGCAGCCAAGAAACTTCAGGACGACGTCAAGACGGCGCTCAAAAACATGTGATGCCACGCGCTCCTGATGCATCTCGGGCCGGTCGCTCTGGCGGCCGGCCTTTCTGTTTCACGTAAGCACGAGCCAGGACCCCGTGGAAGGAGGCAAGCCATGCCGGAGGCGAGCCGTAAACCGAAGACTCTCCCGGGCATTCGCATTGGGCACGCCAGCGACTTTCGCGGATTGACCGGCTGCACGGTGGTGCTGTGCGAAAGCGGCGCCGCCTGCGGCGTGGATATTCGCGGCTCGGCCGCGGGCACGCGCGAGATGGCTCCCTGCCAACCCGGCCACCTGGTCGAGCGCGTCCACGCCATCTTCCTGACCGGCGGCAGCGCCTTCGGCTTGGACGCGGCGGCGGGCGTCA
>CAZTHM010000051.1:0-13540 GCA_964613505.1 uncultured Acidobacteriota bacterium
GCTGATCTTGTCGTAAGGCTGCGTCACCACGCGGCCGAGTTCGCCGACCTTCGCGGGATTGTAACGCAGTGCTCGAAAGGGAAGAATTTCCGCCATAGTTCTCGCTGGATGTGATTTTGTCCCGACCGTTCAAAGTTACCACACGCGCCGCGTTGCGTCGAGATTCGCGAGGACCGGCGCAGGCAGCCTGTGACGCGCCGCGCCGATTCAGGATAGAATGTTCTGTTTGACAGTAGTGCATGGCGGCGCCATGCAATGTTGCCCGCAGTCTCGCGACTACGCAGAAGGTCCTGCCCATGGCTGAGCTTCGATTGAATCCCGTCACGCACCGCTGGATTGTCACCGGCAAGCGCCCCGTCATGCCGGACGCGGCGGAGGCGGGCGCGCTTTGCCCGTTTTGCCCCGGCAATGAGCGGCTGACGCCCAAGGCCATCGCCGAAACAAGCGACGCGGCCGGGGCGTGGACGACGCGCGTGTTCCACGACCGGGCGCCGATCTTTCAGATTGAAACCCCGCTCGATCCCCGCGGCGAAGGAATGTACGACCGCATGAATTGCGTGGGCGCGCATGAGATTGTCGTCGACACGCCCCGGCACGGCGTCACCCTGGCGCAACTAACGGTGGAGCAGATGGCGACGGTCACCCGAGTCTGTCGCGACCGCATCCTGGATTTGAAGCGCGACCGGCGTTTCCGCTACGTGTCGCTTTTCAAAGACCAGAGCCTGGCGCCCGCGGCGGTGGCGATGCACAGCCACTCGCAGATTCTGGCCAGCCCCGCGCTGCCCATGATCGTCCAAACCGAGCTGCGCTGGAGCCGCGAACATTTCCTGAAAAAGGAGCGCTGCCTCTATTGCGACATGCTGCAGCAGGAGGTCAAGCAGGAAAAGCGCGTCGTGGACCAAAACGCGGATTTCATCGCGCTCTGCCCGTTCGGTTCGCGCTCGGCCTACGAAATCTGGATTTTTCCGATGCGCCACGCCTCGTCGTTCGAGGCCGACATCGCGGAGGCGGACCGCGTCCGGTCGTTCGCGGCGTTTTTCAAGCGCTGCTTGCAGCGCGTCGAGAACATCTCGACGTCGCTCCATATCGTTGTGCACACCGAGCCCAACTTGCAGGCGAGCGGGTGGTCGAAGGATTTCTGGAGGACGATCACGGACGACTATCACTGGCACCTCGAAATCAATCCCGACATCGAGGGCGAGCGGCGCGTCTTTGGAGCTGAGGGTTTCTACTTCAATCCGATTCCGGCGGAGGAAGCGGCGCTCGTGCTGCGGGCGCTTGAACCCGGTACCGACGCCGCGCCGAGCGAGTGAGGACTGCGACCGCGATGCCGATTGCCCGAGAGGTTTTGAATTCACTCCAACTTTTGATCTTCGATCTGGACGGGACATTGATCGACAGCAAGCTCGACCTGGCGATCAGCGTCAACGCCATGCTTGCCCAGGTGGGACGCGAGACGCTGCCGCACGACCTGATCGGGACTTACGTGGGCCACGGCGTCGCGAACCTGGTGCGCCGCGCGCTGGGCGAAGCAGCCAGTGACGCGGAAGTGGAAACGTGCGTAGCGATCTTCATCGAGCATTACCGCAAGCATCTGCTCGATAACACCGTTGCCTATCCGGGAGTGCTCGAAGCATTGGACGCGCTGGACGGGAGAAGCCTCGCCGTGCTCAGCAACAAGCCCGTCGTCTTCAGCCGCGAAATTCTTGCCGGGTTGAACATGGCGCGCTATTTCGCGTTCGTTTACGGCGGGAACAGCTTTGAACAGAAGAAACCGGACCCCATGGGCGTGCGGAAGTTGATGGCCGATCTCCATGCAACGCCTCAGCGCACGCTCATCATCGGAGATTCCGACACCGACGTGCTCACCGGCCGCAACGCCGGCGTCTGGACGTGCGGCGTGACCTATGGCTTCGGGGCGCCCACGCTCGCGAATGCGGCGCCGGACTTGATGCTCGACGATCTGCGCCAGTTGCCCCCGCTGCTGAAGGGGAAGTAGGCAGTCGGCAGAAAGCAGAAGGCAGAAGGCGGAAGGCAGAAAGAACCAAACACCAGACGGAAGTCCGGAATCAGTGGACAGAAGTTGGAACATAGGGCGCTTCATTGGCGCGATTCTGCATCTAATCGTAGGTAGCCCCTGAAGAGGAGGTGCACACAAATGGACATGAAGCGGTCTTCGGAACAGTGTGTGCGAGTGCCGACTGTTAACTTCCGGCTGTCGGCTTTTCTTTGCCTTCTGCTTTCTGCTTTCTGCTTACTGCCTTCGGCCTACTTGTTTGCCCAGGAACAAACACCATCGACCGAGCCCGCCGCGCAGGCGGAGGACGAGAAGCCCCTGCCGGGCGATTGGGCAGTGGAGCTGATCGACGCGGCAGAGCATTCTCCCAACGCCGAAGCGCGCGACGCGCTCTACCGCGCCGCGATGGCGACCGGGCCAGCAATCATTCCGCAGCTCGAAGAAGCATTGAAGGACGACCGCACAGCGGAATTCGCCGCGCAGGCGCTGGCTTTCATCGGCGGCGAGAAGACGATCCAAATCCTCTGGAAGCTCCAGTCCGACCAGCGCGACCTTAACTTGCGGCGCTTTTATTACGGCGCGCTGGCGGAGTTTGACGCTCCGGAAGCCGCGCAAACACTGCTCGGCGTCATTAACCGCGCCGACGAAGAGCCCGACCGCACGGTTACGGAAGCGGCTGTAATTGCGCTCAGCGTACGCTCCGATCCCAAACTGGTCGCGCCGCTGCGCGAGGCGCAAGCGAGAATCAAGGACGTGGTCATCCGCCTCGACCTCGAGAATGCCGCGGATGTCATCGAGCAGCGCGCCAAATATCTCGCCGCCCCGCCGGCGAAGAAGACGGGAGCGTCAGTCGACGAAGCGGTTCGAACCTATTTCGCTCCGGCGTTGATTTCATCCGAAGCCCCGAGCGGAGTGCCGCCCGCGCCCGCCAAGCCGGTGGGGGGCCGCAGCAGTCCGGCAGCAGTCGCAGTGAAAGCGGCCGCCGGACGCGCCGCCACAACCAAGCCGCCTGCTGTCGCCGAGTCTCCGGTCAAGGTGCGCGTTGAGCAGCTCACCTTCACTCCCGAGAAGACGCGCGTGCTGGCCCGCGTCACATTCGAAGATCCTTCCGCCGTGGCGAACTACGACATCGTTTTACAGAAGCGTTACGGCGAGTGGTTCGTCGCCAGCGTTTGGCTGGGCGCGGAAGCCGAGAAGGCGCCGGTCACTCCGATCCCCGCCGAACACGAACCGGAGTAGTTCTATTCTGGGAAATAGGACTGCCGCAGTCGCGCGCGGCCATTGCAACATCGCCCAACCATGAAACACGTCATCGTCGGCACCGCCGGGCACATCGATCATGGCAAATCGGCGCTCGTCAAAGCGCTGACGGGAACCGATCCCGACCGCTGGGAGGAGGAGAAGCGGCGCGGCATCACGATTGATCTGGGATTTGCTCACCTCGATCTTGGCGACGACTTGCGCGCGGGTTTCGTGGATGTGCCGGGCCACGAGCGCTTCGTCAGAAATATGCTGGCGGGCGTGGGCGGAATCGATCTGGTGATGCTCGTCGTCGCCGCCGACGAATCCATCAAGCCGCAAACGCGCGAGCACTTCGACATCTGCCGATTGCTCGGCATCCGCCAGGGCCTGGTGGCGATCACGAAGTCGGACCTGGTGGAGCGCGAGATTCTGGAACTCGTGCGCATGGAGCTGCAGGAGTACGTCGCGAGCTCGTTCCTGGCGGGCGCGCCGATGGTGGCGGTGAGCGCGCGCACCGGCGAGGGCCTCGACGCGCTGCGCGCGGAGTTGCGGCGATTGGGACTCGAGGCGGCCACGCGGCCGGCGGACCTGCCTTTCCGCCTGCCCGTGGACCGCGCCTTCGTGATGAAGGGCTTTGGCGCGGTGGTCACGGGCACGCTCATGGCGGGGAAAATCGAGAAGGAATCAGAAGTGGAAATCTTCCCTCTCGGCCGGCGCGTGCGGGTGCGCGGAATCGAAGTGCACAATCAGCACGCCGACTGCGCCGTGGCAGGACAGCGCACGGCGGTCAATCTCGCCGGTGTGGAAGCGCAGGAACTCGCGCGTGGCATGACGTTGGCGCCGCCGGGACTGTTCCAAAGCACGGCTTGCCTTGATGCCGTTGTCTCGCTCCTCCCTTCCGCGCGGCCGCTGAAGATGCGCGCCAGAGTTCACTTCCATTGCTGGACCTCGGAGACGGTGGCTGAGATTCTCTTGCTCGACGGGAAGGCGGTCGCTCCCGGCGCGCGCGCTTACGCGCAACTGCGGCTGGCAGGGCCGGGATTATTCCTACCCGGCGACCGCTTCATCCTTCGACAGTTCTCGCCGGTGGTCACTATCGGAGGCGGAGTCGTTTTGGATAACCATCCGCCCAAGCATCGCCTGAACGATCCGGCGGTCCTCCGATCACTGGAAGCGATGGAGACGGGCGACTCTCCGTCGAGGCTGGAGATTCTGGCGCGCCAAAGCGGAGAGATTGAACTTTCCGCAATCGTCGCCCGCACGGGCTGGCAGCCCGAGGAAGTGCTGCGCGTGGGGAAACGTCTCGAGGCCGAAAAGCAATTGGTGATTCTCGGCCAGCCGCTCAGCGTGTTCGTTCATGCCGAACATTTCGCGGCGCTGGAGCGGGGCGCCCTTGCTCACCTCGAAAGGTTTCACGCCGCCAATCCGCTGATTGGCGGACTCAGCAAAGAAGACCTGCGCGGCCGATTGGCCACGCGGGTGGCCGGCACGGCTCATCTTCCGTCGGCGGCGCTCTTCAACGGCGTCCTGCAAGCGTTGGCGGCGCAGAAGAGAGTGGATGTCCGCGGAGACACGCTGTTGCTCGCGGGGCGGGAAATTCAATTGACGCCGGAAGAATCGGCTGCCAAGGAACAGATCAGTCGAGCCTTCGAGAAAACCGGGCTCGCCGTGCCCAGCGCCAAGGAAGTGTTGGAGGGATTGCGCATCGATCGCGCGCGCGCCGAGAAACTGCTGCGGATTCTGCTGAAAGACGGAACGCTGGTCAAGCTGACCGAGGATTTGATCTTTCACGCCGCGGCTCTGGCAGCCCTGCGGGAAACCGTGGCGCGCAGGAAAACGCAGACCAACCGCATGAACGTGGCTGTGTTCAAAGAGTTGACCGGGCTTTCGCGCAAATACGCGATTCCCTTGCTCGAATATCTCGACCGCGAGCGCGTGACGCGGCGTGAAGGAGATGAGCGGGTTATTCTGTAATTCGTTGGTTGTTCGTTGTTGGTGGTAAGTTGTTTTGTACAACCAACAACTCACCACGAACAACGAACCGTGAATGGTGAAATATCAGGCGCCGATAAAGGGTTTTAGTAGATCATGAACAAGCGCTACAGGCAGCCCGACCACGTTGAAATAGCACCCTTCGATGCGCGTCACGAATTTGGAGGCGAGCCCTTGGATGCCGTAGGCGCCTGCCTTGTCGAAAGGCTCGCCGCTGGCAACGTAGCGCGCAATTTCCTGTTCGTCGAGCACACTGAAAGTCACGAACGTGGTTTCGTGGGCAAGCGCTTCCACGCGCGCCGGAGCGCGGACCAGACAGACTCCGGTGATGACGCGGTGCGTGACGCCGGAGAGCAGATTCAGCATGCGCGCGGCGTCCGGGGCGTCCGCGGGCTTGCCAAGCATTTCGCTGTCCGCGACCACAACCGTGTCCGCGCCGAGCACCAGCGAATCGGACGGAGCCGCGGCGGCGACATCCAAAGCCTTGTCCCGTGCGGCGCGTCGGGCGAAAGCTTCGGCGGTCTCGCTGGGGAGAGGGACTTCATCCACCGAGGGAGCACGCACCTCGAAGGCGAAGCCGGCTTGCTGCAAGAGTTCACGGCGGCGCGGGGATGCGGAGGCAAGAATCAAGCGCATGTGGTCGGGGATTATAAGAGGTTCAAACCGCCTCCTACAACCTATTCTGCGCGCGGGCGCGCCTGTGCTAAACTCGATGTCCGCTTCCAACTGAACTGACGAACCGCTGGGGGATTAGCGTGGAAGAAATCGGGAAACTTCTGCCCGCCATATTCAAACGGCAGGTACGGCGCAACGACCCGAAGGTGGTCGAAATTCTCGCGCCGCTCTGGGCGCGCGTAGTGGGCAAAGGAATCGCGCTGCAATCGCGGCCGACCTCATTTGACGCGGGAACGCTGACGCTCGTCACCTCGTGCCCGACCTGGGCCGCCCAACTCCGGCAGATGTCGGAGGCGGTTCGCGCCCAAGTCAACAATTACCTCGGCGGTGCGATCGTCAAGAAGCTGCGCGTGCGCGTGGTGCTAAAGGCGGATATCGTCGAAGCTTCCACACCACAGGAAACGATCCCGCTCGATGGGGGGCCTGCGCAGCCGCCGCTTCCGGACGGCGCGACGCAACTCGAACCCGAGATGACGGGAATGCTCGAGCGGTCGTATGCGAAGTACTTCGCGCGACGGAAAACCAAGGTGCACTGATGGCTTTGACCGAAAAGGACGTACGGCACGTTGAGGAGCTCGCCCACCTCGAGCTGACTGAGGAAGAGGTGAAGAAGTTCGTGCCGCAGCTCGACTCCATCCTGCAATACATGCAAAAGCTGAACGAGCTCGACACGACTCAGGTCGAGCCGATGGCCCAGGTCACCTACCCGGCGGCGGAAAACGCGGCGCTGAGGCAGGATCAGCCGCGCGCCACGTTCCGCCAGGATGAGGCGCTCAGCAACGCGCCGGAAAGTAATGGGATCTGCTTCAAGGTGCCGCGCGTGATCGAGAAAGAATAGCCGCGCGAGCGAAAGTCGAAACTGGAAACTGGAAATTAGAAACTCGCAATTCAACAATCGCAGTTCGGAGAAGCGGCTTCTTGCCAGTTTCCAATTTCGAGTTTCAAGTTTCGAATTTCCAATCCATGGAATTGACAGCGCTGACGATTGGTGAAATTCGCGAGCAACTGAGCGGCCGCAAGATCTCCGCGGAGGAACTGGTTCGCGCCCACTTCGACCAAATCGGGGTGCGCGACAAGGAAGTCCGCGCCTACCTGCACCTTTCGCCCGAGCGCGCTTTGGAGCAAGCCCGCAAGATCGACAAGCAAGTGGCGGCGGGCGACCCGCTGCCCCCGCTTGCCGGTGTGCCCGTGGCCGTCAAGGACGTGATCCTAACGCGAGGGATTCGGAACACCTGCGCCTCGAAGATTCTGGAAAACTACATTGCTCCTTACGATGCGACGGCCGTCCGAAGACTCGAGGCAGCGGGCGCGTGCATCTTGGGCAAGACGAATTGCGACGAGTTCGCCATGGGCTCGTCCACGGAGAATTCGGGATTCTTCACCACGCACAACCCCCACGACCTGACGCGCGTGCCGGGCGGGTCGAGCGGCGGTTCGGGCGCGGCGGTCGCGGCCAGGATGGCGACGGTGGCGCTGGGTTCGGACACCGGCGGCTCGATTCGCCAGCCCGCCGCGTTCTGCGATGTGGTCGGTATGATGGGCACTTACGGGCGAGTCTCGCGCTATGGCCTGGTCGCCTTCGCTTCTTCGCTCGACCACATCGGTCCGTTCGGGCGATCGGTGCGCGACGTGGCGCTCGTGCTCCAGACGATTGCGGGGCGAGACCCCATGGATTCGACCTCCGCAGATGTTCCCGTCGCCGATTACGAGGCAGCGCTGGATGGCGATTTGCGCGGCCTGAAAGTTGGTGTTCCCAAGGAATACTTTGCCGGGCTCAATCCCGAAATCGGTGACAACATTCAAGCGGGTATCGAGCTGTTCGCGAAGCTCGGCTGCAAGGTGCAAACGATCAGCCTGCCGCACACCGACTACGCCATCGCGTGCTACTACATCATCTGCACGGCGGAAGCGAGCTCGAACCTGGCGCGTTACGACGGCGTGCGCTACGGATTTCGCTCGCCGCGGTTCGATGGCCTCCGCGACATGTACAAGAAGACGCGCGACCACGGTTTCGGCGCGGAGGTCAAACGGCGCATTATGCTGGGCACATATGTCCTGAGTTCTGGATACTACGATGCGTATTACCTGAAGGCTCAGAAAGTGCGGACGCTGATCGCGCGCGATTTCTTGGAGGCATTCGATGGCGTCGACGTGATCGTCACTCCGACTTCGCCCATCCCCCCGTTCAAACTCGGCGAGCGCCTGGAGGATCCCCTGCAAATGTACCTCGCCGATATCTACACCGTAACGGCCAGCCTCGCCGGCATTCCGGGTATTTCAGTTCCCTGCGGCAAGACGAAGGGCACGCCGCGCCTGCCGGTGGGGATGCAAATTCTGGCGAAGCACTTCGACGAGGCGCGGCTGCTGCAGGCTGCGCACGCCTTCGAAAAAGCCGGCGGATTTGAATTGGCATGAAGCGCCTGCTGCAATTCGGTACAGTGGCTCTCCTGGCGGCGGGCGCCGCGCTGAGTGGCCAGACAACGACAGAACATTTGCGGGTGACCGATCTGGCCGGCCGGTCCGTTAATCCCCTACAAGCGACGAACTCCAAAGCAACGGTCTTCCTCTTCATCCGCTCGGATTGCCCGATCTCGAACCGCTACGCGCCGGAGATCCGGCGCCTCTACGAAAAGTTTGCCCCGCAAGGCGTAAGCTTCTGGTTGGTTTATCCCGACCCAAACGAAGCGCCTGCCGCGATCCGCAAGCATCTCAAAGAATACGAATACCCCTTCGGCGCTTTACGAGATCCTTCTCACTCGCTGGTCAAGCTCGCGGGCGCGAAAGTGACGCCCGAGGCGGCGGTCTTTATGGGCGCGGGCAAGATGGTCTATCACGGACGCATCGACGATCTGTATGTGGATTTCGGAAAGACGCGGCGTGCTCCCACCACCCACGACCTCGAGCAGGTTCTGCAAGCGATTCTCGCAGGCAAGCCTGTCCATGAGGCTTCAGCGCCCGCCGTCGGCTGCTTCATCTCGGATTTGAAATGACCCTCGCCTCCCGGATTCTCTTCTTACTCTCCGCTTTCCTTTGTGTGGGCGCGTTCGGCGATATCACCTTCGATGGTCTTGGCAAGTGGCGCGCGCAGGCGCCAGGACAAACACACGCACTGACCTTCAATCGCGACATTGCTCCCATCATTTTCAACAACTGCGCAGTCTGTCACCATCCCGGCGGGTCGGCGCCGTTCAGCCTGCTGACTTACACTGACGTCAGGAAGCGAGCGCAGCAGATTGCCACCGTGACGCGCAGCCGCTATATGCCGCCCTGGCTACCCGAGCCTGGCTATGGGGAATTCGTCGGTGACCGCCGCCTCCCGGACGAGCAGATCACTCTGATTGCGCGCTGGGTGGAGCAAGGCGCGGCGGAAGGTCTTCCTGCCGACCTGACGCCCGCTCCCAAATTCAACGAAGGCTGGCAGCTCGGCACGCCCGACGTAGTCGTCAAGATGGATCGGCCTTACACACTGCGGGCGGGGGGCACGGACGTGTTTCGTAACTTCGTATTGCCGATCCCGGCTTCGGCAACTCGATATGTTCGAGCTCTGGAAATGCTGCCCGGCAACAAGAAGATCGTCCACCACTCGAATATCCTCATCGACCGAAGCGGGACGTCACGCCGGCAGGAAGGGAAGGATGGAGAGCCGGGCTTTGGCGGCATGGATATCAAAATCGAATCCGAGCGCTTCGAGCCCCAAACCCACTTTCTCTTTTGGAAACCCGGAACTGTGGCGACGTTTGAGCCGGCGGATATGGCCTGGGTTTTGGACAAGGGCACCGACCTTGTCCTGAACATGCACCTGCAACCATCGGGCAAGCCGGAGGTGATTCAGCCTGCGGTTGGTGTCTATTTCACCAGCCAGCCACCAACGAAATTCCCCATGCTCCTGCAACTCGAGCACGACGGAGCCCTCGACATTCCGCCCGGCGAGAAACACTTTGAGGTCACCGACCAGCTTGAGTTGCCGCTGGACGTGCGGCTCCTCGGTATTTATCCGCACGCGCATTATCTGGGCAAAGACATTCAGGGCTACGCCACATTGCCGGATGGGACGAAGAAATGGCTTATCTGGATCAAGGACTGGGACCTGAACTGGCAAGCGGTCTTCGAGTATGCGACACCGATCTTTCTGCCCAAGGGCTCGACGCTGCACATGCGCTGGGTCTACGACAATTCCGCGGAAAACGTCCGCAACCCGAACCATCCTCCGCGACGTGTGGTCACTGGTAATCGGTCATCGGATGAGATGAGCCACCTTTGGATCCAAGTTCTGCCGCGAGATCGCGAGGACCTGAAGGTCCTTGAGATTGCTCTGATGAAGCGGCGGCTGCAGAAATATCCCAACGATTTCGAGGCATTTTTCAACCTCGGCGCGGCGCTTCAATCCATGGGAAAGCAGGAAGAGGCGATGGATTATCTTCATCAGGCCTTACGGGTGAGGCCGGACGATGCCACCGCGCACAACAACCTGGGCGCGGCGCTGCAATCGCTCGGAAAGATTGACGAGGCCGCAGAGCAGTTTCGCCAGGCGCTCAAAGACCGGCCTGACTATGCCGACGCGCACTTTAACCTGGGAACTCTGTTGTTATCGCGGGGACAGACGGACGAAGCGGCCGAGCAGTTCCGCGCCGTGTTGCGCCAACGACCCGACGATGCCGGTAGCTACAATTACCTGGGAAGCGCGCTCGCCACGAAAGGCGATCTGGCGGGCGCAGCGGCGGAGTTCGAACATGCGCTCCACGCCAACCCGAGCCACGCGGGGGCGCACTACAATTCCGCGACGCTTTTCGCGCGGCAGGGTGACCTGGCGCGGGCAACCGCGGAGTTTGAAGCGGCGGTTCGTCTCGATCCTGAAAACGCCGACCTCCACAACGACTTCGGCGGAGTCTTTGCTATGCAGGGCAAGCTGGCCCAGGCCGCGAAGGAGTTCGAGACCGCGCTGCGCCTCAATCCCGAGCATTCGCAGGCACGGGAAAACCTGAAACGCGCCCGCGCGAAGCTCGGCGAGCGGAACTGACCGGCGAGCGCGTGGACGGCGCACTCGCGAGATGCCTCGCCCACATCTATGCCGTCGCCACCAACCTGGCCGGCATTGCGGCCTTCCCCCCGCGATTAGACGAGATGCGGTTTACAACTACTTCTTGACCCACACCACGGAGAGTCGCATGCCGCCTTTCGTAACGGCGACGGAAGCAGGCTTGCCTGTCTCGAGGGCTCGCCGGATCGTTGTCCATGTCTCGTCGGTGAGTGTCAGCGCAATTCCATCCTCGACGTAGCGAAAGTCGTTCACCTTTTGGCGGGGAGCAAACGTTATCGAGTTTCCTGTCCGGCTCGACCCGGTGCTCGCGGGGGGCGTGATTGCACGCAATTCGGATTGACCGGGTTGCCACACCAGACAGGCGTCAGCCAGCGGATCGGGTTCAGTGAGGAAAGCGATCGGCGAGTCCGGTGCTATGCGCGCCAGCTTGGCCTGCAACCGATCCGCGGCGTCAGTGAGCACACTGAGGATGATCTCGCTCTCCTTTTCCACTCGGTAGGACATTCCCGCCGTAGCCGTTCGCGGGATCTTCGCGAGCACACTCTGCTTTGTCACCGCCTTCCCGGAGATGACGCTGGCGCGGGACCGTTCCGACCAGGGGGGGCAGGGATAATATTTGTATTCGCGGCCAAGGTTGGCCATCACTCGGGTCACGCCGAAACTTTTGGCTACTTCCACCTCGTCGTCAAAGAGGAGGATGCCGGCCAGAAGCGGGTCCGGGACTTCCACGCCCTCAAGGGGCTGGGGTCGGATGTAAGCGATGCCCCTGACCCGCCCGTCCCCGAACAGGCCCGGAGGGCTGAACTCGGTGTAGTCTCCTACATCTACCAGTCGGCCCGTCTTCGCCAATTCGTAAACGACTTTCAAGAACTTGAGCACCGGGACGGGATAATCCTGTGGCTTGTCCTCTGGGCGCCGGTGGAAAGTCAGAATGAGCTCCTTCTGCTTCTGGCTCCACAACCCCACAGTCACGAATGACACGCAGGCAATGACGCCGCTCTGCGACGGGATGTCGTGGAGATAGATCCGTGCCTTAAGCTGGTTCGGAACAAGTTCAACCTCGTCAGAAAACCCCCCGTGCCCCCCCGTGGCTGGCCCCTTCTCCTGGGTTGCCGCCCGGGTCCCAAAGCCGCCCAGCCCGGACGACAAGATCACCAGGAGGGCAAGTTTGACCTTCCGAGAGAAGCCTTGTCCTTTCATAGGAGGCGCTCCTTGCAAGCACTTCGACCGATTGATATCGCCAACAGAAGATGCAGAATGCCGAGTGACCCCGCCCCGCCCTTTCGGGGCAGATTGGCAGCAGTTTAACCTAACTATTGAAGAGGGAGTCGAATTTCGTCTTGGCGTCGTCGGTTTTGGAGGCGGGGCGCTCGCCGCGCGCCATCAACACAGGATTGGGTGAGTAGTAGTCGCAGAGGTTGGCGGCTTCTTTATCGCGGACCCATTCGGCCTGGGGTTCGGAGCACTGGTTGTTTTTGGAGCGGTCGTAGAACTGGCAGTTGCGGCAGGAGTGGAGGTCGGAATCACACTTGGGACAGGTGTCGCGCCGGCCGACGCGGCTGCCGGTGGTGTACTCGATCCGTTCGCCGCATTTCCAACAGTTGAAGTGCATGTATGAGCCTTCAGCCGTCAGCCGTCAGCGTTCAGCAAGAACAAAGGTCTGTTCCTGACGGCTGAAAGCTGACGGCTGACAGCTCCCGCTACGTTCTCGCTTCATCCTCGTCCGCCAGCTCGGCGGCGGCTCCGGGAGCAGGGGCGCCCGCAACAGGCTCTTCACCGGATATGCCTTCGAACACGGGTGGCTGGGGCGGAGACAATTCGACTTCCGTGAGAAGTTTGAAGCTGCGGTAGCGCTCGAGTCCCGTGCCCGCCGGAATCAGCCGGCCCATGATGACGTTTTCCTTCAGCCCACGCAGATGGTCCACCGAGCCGCGGATGGCCGCTTCCGTCAGGACGCGAGTGGTCTCCTGGAAGGAAGCCGCGGAGATGAACGAATCCGTGGAGAGCGAAGCCTTGGTGATGCCGAGCAGGAGGGGCCGTCCGGTCGCTGGCTTGCCGCCGCGAGCGATGGTCCGTTCGTTCTCTTCGCGGAACTTGAACTTGTCAATCTGCTCCTCGAGGAGGAAGCCGGTGTCGCCGACGTCTTCCACCTTGACCCAACGCATCATCTGCCGGGAAATGACTTCGATGTGCTTGTCGTTGATGTTGACGCCCTGCAGCCGGTAGACTTCCTGAATCTCGTCCACCAGGTATTTCTCCAACTCTTTCTCGCCCAGCACCGCGAGGATATCGTGTGGGTTGCGCGGGCCATCCATGAGCGGCTCGCCCGCCTTGACGCGCTCGCCTTCCTGGACGGAGACGTGGACGCCGCGGGGCAGCAAGTATTCCTTCACCTCGCCGCGGTCGGGAGCCACGATGATCTTGCGCTGCCCCTTGGCGACGTCGCCGTACCTGACCAGGCCGTCGACCTCGGTGATGACGGCCGTCTCGTGAGGCTTGCGCGCCTCGAAGAGTTCCACCACGCGCGGCAGACCGCCGGTGATGTCCTTGGTCTTGGTGGTTTCGCGCGGGATCTT
>CAZTHM010000052.1:0-931 GCA_964613505.1 uncultured Acidobacteriota bacterium
CCCTAGAATGTATTTGAAATGTGCGAGGAGTCTGTTATTGTGGTACGAACATCGGTAAATCTTCAAGGGGTGTAACATGTTTAAGATTTTCGCAAAGCTGCCTCGGTTCGCGATCGTTATCAGCATGGTTGGACTGACGGCCCTCGCGGCTTGGGCCTCAACAGCGGTCAACGTGACGGCTAGTCTCACGGAGACATGTCCGAATTGTCAGACTGACACCGGCGGGTATACTCTCGCTAATTATACCGACCCTGGATCCAGGCCCTACAGCCTGGTAGGCGATGGTTACGGCCCGTACAGCCCGACGGACAACCGGATACAATCACAGATTCTGACCAACAACAGCGTTTACACGTTGGACACAAGCGCAACGCTGGTCAACGGCTACGTCGTGACCGGGATCACGCGCACAGTGGACATGCACTTCTTCTCCCCGGTGGAATGCGGGCTGAATGGCAGATGTCCATACACCAACAACATCTTGCCTCCCTGCTGGGGGCTAAAACCAGACGCCTACGATCAGAATCAGGCGGTGAACTGGTCAGTATTCGCCCCGACGTCATTCGTGAGGATGAAGGCGGACAAGAGCTACCAAGGGATGGCACGGGTGAACTTCAACGTCCGCACGGCTGACTGTGAACGGCAGATTAGCCGCTTCAGGCTCGAGTGGGGCGCTGTGTGCATCACGCATCCGACTACCATCAGCTGGACTGTCACTTCCGATGTCTGTGGGGCTCAAACGAAATATGGTGAGGCTCATCTGCAAGCCTACGGTGGCACGGCGGGAAACACCGTGGACTACGGCGACTGGCGCATGCCGTTTGTGCTGACCCTGACGAAGTAGCGCCACTTTTCCCGAGAGGCGAGTTGTTGTGAAGCAGCGACTCGCCTCTTGTCTTTTCAGGCTCCCTCAAGTTGACGCCAAATCCCC
>CAZTHM010000052.1:941-13480 GCA_964613505.1 uncultured Acidobacteriota bacterium
TCTAGTATCAATCCGGAAGTGCATGCGGGCTGGTGTCCGTCCGGGGCTTCAAACCCTGTGGGTCTGCCCATGGTGGACCGGTCGGTTCGATTCCGACACACTTCCGCCAGAGCCATTTCGATGAGCCCTTCCAAGCCCCGCAAGCCGAAACCGTTTCGCGCTGCCAAGGAAGTCAAACGGCGGGCCCGCCTGCAAGTGGGCGTGCCTCCGGCCACTCAGCGCCTGCAAGACCGCAAGCGCAAGCCCCCCAAGCACAAGAAGCGGGAATTGGATCGAGCCGAAGAAGCCGTCTGATTACCGCCCGCCGGATATCTCCACCGAGGACGTTTCCTTACTGTTCCCTGTAACCTGTCACCTGTTCCCTGTTTTTGCAGGCTTCGACCAAGCCTAGCTCTTCGACCCTCAACCCGGCTTGAATTCCGGGACTTTTTCATTCGGCAGGAAGAGCGCGGGGGGTTGAACCGAACAACTTTTTGCAAACCACTTTTGAATCTCTAGCAAGTCCACTTTCGAGAATCCGTCCGACACCAATTCGACTCTTCCTCCGGAAGGGATGAGGAACAGAGTGGGAACAAACTTGACTCCATACTGGCGCGAGGTCGCGTAGGGATATTCGTCAATCAGGACCGGAAACGTTGTTCCAAATTCTTTGGCGAAGCCCCGGCTGTCGCGGGCGTTGTCCTGCGAGACGCCCCAAATCTGAATCCCTTTGGCGCGGAATTGTTGATGAAGACGCTCGACGAAAGGGAACATGTACTGGCAGGTGGGGCAGCTCACCTTGAAGAACGCCGTCAGGAGCGGGCCGCGGGCCAGCGCCGCTTGCAAGGAATAGTGGCCGCCCTCAATGCCCGGCAATTCAAAGGCCGGAGCGGCCTCTCCCTTTTTGATGGTTCCCATCCACTCCTCCTGACAGATTTCCCATTCCGATCGGCCTGGCGCATTCCTATTGAAATTCCTGCAAGGCAAGGATAGCATCCTTTTTTCTGCACGGAAGGCCCTCGCCACGGAAGCGCGATGAATTATCCGGTTTGGGAACCGCCCATGCTCGGGGGCGGAATCATCATCGGCATCATTGCCATCCTTCACGTGTTCGTCTCGCACTTCGCGGTGGGGGGCGGTCTTTTCCTTCCACTCACCGAGCGCAAAGCCTATCGCGAAAACAATCCCGAGCTGCTCGAGTACGTGAAAACCCACTCGACCTTTTTCGTCCTCCTGGTCCTGGTGTTTGGCGCGGTGAGCGGCGTAGGAATCTGGTGGTCGATTGGGCTGGTCAACCCCGAGGCGACAGCGACTCTCATCCACGTTTTCGTTTGGGGCTGGGCCATTGAGTGGGTCTTCTTCCTGGTCGAGATTGCCGCAGCGTTCATTTATTACTACGGTTGGGATCGTCTCGACCCAAAGACCCACCTCATCGTCGGCTGGATCTATTTTGCCGCCGCTTGGCTGAGCCTCTTCGTCATCAACGGCATTCTTTCCTTCATGCTGACGCCCGGTCGTTGGATCGAGTCGCCGAGTTTCTGGGCAGCTTTCTTCAATCCCAGCATGTTGCCCTCCTGCGTGGTGCGCACCGCGGTTTCCGTGGCTTTGGCCGGAGTGTACGGCCTGGTGACGGCCTCCACGATCCGTGATGTCGCCTTGCGGATTGAGGTCGTCCGCTACGCCGCGAAGTGGGTCCTCGTGGGAACGCTCGTAATTCCGCCAGCCGGTATCTGGTATGTCTCCACGCTGCCGACGCTGGCGCGCGAGATTTCCATGGGCGCGGCGCCGGCGGTCACCATCTTTGCCGGACTCTCCATCTTCTTCTCGGTCCTGGTGGTGACCTTCACTTATTTTGGACCCTATCAACACCCGCGCTATTTCAACCTGACTTTTGCTTTATTGATTGCGGTCCTCGCGCTTTCCACCACCGGCGTTACCGAATGGGTCCGTGAAGCGGTGCGCAAGCCCTACATCATCTACGACTACATGTACGCAAACACCCTGCGGCTTTCGGATGTGGAGAAGATCCGGCAGCAGGGCGTGCTGAAGTCGGCGCGCTGGGTGCGCAGCCATGAAATCGATCCTGATAAGCTCACGCAGGGCGGGGAAGATGTCTTTCGCGTGCAGTGCGCCAGTTGTCACACGGTGAACGGCTACAACAGCATCCGGTTTGCCGTCAAGGGCTGGAGCCCGGAGATGATCGAGTACCAACTCCTCCATCTCAACGAACTCAAAGGGTTCATGCCTCCCTTCGTGGGCAACGAGGCGGAGCGGCGCGCGCTCGCGGCTTGGCTTCTAAGTCTCAACCCGCAACCGCTGATGCTCGAACCGGCACACCCCGGGATCAAGGCCGAATCCGGAAGTTCCAACGCGCCCGAAGCGAAGAAACCATGAACCCGGTGATTCCCGCTCCCGTTCCTATTCCCCTGCCGGCGCCGGCGTGGCTGGTTCAGCTCCTTTTGGTGTTTACTTCCATCCTGCACTTTGTGCCCATGAACCTGCTGGTGGGCGGCACGGTGATCCTCACCGTCTCGAGTTATCTGGGGCGGCGCGATCCTCGCCATCGCGATCTGGCTCGACGCGCCGCGCGGGTCATGCCTCCCGTCGTGGCGTTTACGATCACCTTCGGCATCGCACCGCTGCTCTTCCTGCAGTTGCTCTACGGCCAACTCTTCTATACTTCGTCGGTCCTGATGGCCTGGTCCTGGCTGGCGGTGGTTCCGCTCCTCATGCTTGGGTATTACGGGATCTACTGGTTCAACCTGCAACAGGAAGAGCTGGGGCCGCGCGCTTTCTGGGTGATGCTGCTGACTTCACTCTTCTTCCTCCACATCATGAAGATTTTCACCCAGAACATAAGCCTGCTCGAGCGGCCGCAGGAGTTCTTCACGAAGTTTCTTGCCGGCCCGGTGGGCACTTATCTGGGCCTGTCCGACCTTCTGACCTTCGCGCGGCTCAGCCATTTCCTTGTGGCGTCCTTGGCGGTGGCGGGATTGGGTCTTGCCATCCTGGCGCGCGCTTGGCGCGAGGAGGCCCCTGAACTTGCCGCCTGGGCGCGCCGCTACGGAGTCCGCTGGTTCATCGTGGGAACCGGAGTACAGTTCTTGGTGGGTTTGTGGTTCCTCTTCAGCCTGCCCGCCGAGATTCGCACTCCCTTCTTGGGAGGAGACCGGCTTTCGACAGCCATCCTCGCCGTGGCCGTGCTCCTGGCCGTGTTGGCGATGGTGGCGGTGTCCAAAAGCCTTGCTGCCGGCGCCGTGGCGATCGCGGGGACCATCAGCCTGATGACCGTCGTTCGCCATCTCGCCCGAATCGCCCGCTTGCAACCTTACTTTGATCCTCGCACGCTGCCGGTCGAGGGTCAGTGGACGGTGTTTGTCATCTTCGCTCTCCTGCTCGTCGCCGGCCTTGCCACCATAGTCTGGATGCTCTACCAATTCTTCCGGCCCGCTGTCCCGCCCGCTCCCTCCGGCTGAGAAACGATCCTTCTATTCGACACTTTTCCCCCAATGACGAGAATGGAAGTTGTGGATTAGCGCGTGGAGTCCAGGAGGTCAATGGAGCCGTCTGCCGATGGATCCGCCCGGCTCGTTGATTCGAGCCGCTTGACCATTTTCTTGACGCTTTCTGCGGCGGGGCCATCGGGTGCTTCGCGCAGGTAAGCCTGCAACTGGGCGTAGGCCGGAGAAGGGAAGAGGCGACACAAGGCAAGCAGGCACAGGACTCCCGCAACTTCCTTAACCGAAGCGATAGCTGGGTGCCGCTCCATCGCCTCTCGCCTTTGATGGCTCTCAATCCGAATCAGCCCCGTGACAATGCCATCGACACTTCTACCACACCTTCGGGTTCGGCTCAACTCGAATTGGGTTAGCGGATTGTGTTTTACAAAACCCGCGTTGTAGCTTATATTCGGCAGGAGAGGGGAGCCAGCGTCTAAAGCCTCGACGGTATGGGGCGGCAAGTTAGTCCTGTGCCTTGCGCGGTGTGACTTGCAGGGAGGGTGAATGCGGAAACTTCTCGTGGCGTTGACAGTGGCTTTCGCTGGGCTTTGTCTCTCGGGTTCCTGGATAGCCGCTCAGGACTTCAAGGCCGAAAGGGACCAGGTAAGGATGCGCCAGAAAACCGAGCGCAAGGCGATGAAGCTCAAGCACAAGTTTACGAAAGAGTCCCTCAACTCGCGGGACTTACCCAAGTCCCAGCGCCTCATGATGAAGCACCAGTTGGAAAGGGAAAGGCGCGAACTGCGCGAGCGCCAGAGGGATGAGAATCAGGATCTGAAAGACCGTCAGAAGGCGCTGAAAGAAAGCCTGAGCCAGTACTGAGACGGCCTCCCTCGAGTTGAACTTCTCCATCCGAGAGGGTGGTGGCCCAATCTGTGCGGGCGGTTTGCGGGCGCTGGGCAGCGTTGTCTTTCGAGGCAGGGTGCATCCATCTGGAAGTGGGCGCGGTATGAAATTCCACTCCCTTTGTCTCGCGGTAGTTTTGTTGGTCCTTGGGTTGGCTGCGCAGGCCCAGCAGGAACAAACGCCGCCGCGGGAAGAGCGCCCCTCCGAACAGCAGCAGGACCAACCTTCCCAACCGCCACAGCCACAGAAGCGCCCGACGCTAGGCCCGGCCCCAGCCCCAACGCTTTACGGGCCGAAGACCTCCAACACGATCGACGCCCGAAGACTTTTGCGGGTTCGCAAGATCTTCGTGGAACGGATTGATAACTCGCTGGGTGAGAAAATCATGGAAGGGCTGGCTAAGACCCGCCGCTTCCACATTGTTGCCGACCGCAAGGAGGCCGATGCCGTGATGCGCGGGACCTGTTTCGACCAGCGAAGATTGAAGGTCGTGCGCGCCGAGGTTTACCTCAACGACCTGAGCGGGGCCTCGATCTGGCAGGACAGCGTCCGCCGCCCGTTCAACCCGCCAACTCTGGACGCGGCGGTGGGTGAGACGGCGACACTGATCCTCGACCACTTAACCGAAAGCGTCCATGACGCCGAGCACAAGTAAGCGTGCTGCGGCCGACTGCGTTCTGTGACCACTGCAGGTTCACCCCAGTGTTCCCGCAAGCATTAGGACGAGAAGACTGGCTGGACCTGAAATTTTGCGCTCTCCCCTAAGGGCATGTCATCAAAATCGCTGACGTTCCAGAAGTGCCTTCCCCTGTGTGAAGCAGGCGACCGCGAGGCCTGGGCTTATCTCTTGCGGAATTACGCTCCGATTGCGTTTCGGGTGCTGGATTTCTACATGCCGTCGTTCCGCGGGGACGAACAACGGCAATTCTGGCAGAAGGCGCTGGCGGCTCTTACGGCCAATCAATACGAGCGGCTGCGGGCCTTCGATCACCTTTCCGAGCGCGAGTTCCTGATGGACCTCAGGACCTTCCTGCTGGAAGTTGGCGCCGCACGGCTGGAAACCTCCCCGGCGCCACCGGGCACCTCGAAGCTCACGCCCGACGCGTTCGCCGCATTGTTGCAGGGCCTGCCATTCGCGCACCAGGAAATCGTTTTCTTGAAACTTGCCGGCTATTCTGACGCGACCACCGAAAAAATCGCAGGAGTGCCACCCTCGATTGCCGGCAAAGAGCTGGAAAACCTCGAAGCGCAGTATGGCCCGATTCTGCGGCATGACGGGGATTCCTGCCCCTGGCCCGTGCAATGGCTCGGTTTAATCCGGCAAGCGCACGCCTCTCGAACTCCCGAATGCGTAGCCCGCCGACTCCTGGTTCGCATCTTCGACGGCCAAATATCGTGGTACGACAAATCTCCCGCGGAGGCGCACCTTTCGTGCTGCCTGAATTGTATGGAATCGTGGATTGCTTTGCGGGAAGTCAACTTCTTGCGAAAGGTGGCCAAGCCGTGGCCTCCCGCAGATGTTGACGAACTCCTGTCCGGACTTTCCCTCGCCCCTCCGGCGGCGCGTGGCTCACTCCTTCGCCGCTGGTTTGGCTCTTGACTGAAGGCCTTCTCACTTTATCCTCTCATTGATGTCTACAACCACGATCTGAAGAGCAGCGACACTTGTCTTTCCTGCGGCCGGGACTGTAGACTGCTGCATTCCCTATGCGTGACTATCGCCAGGAATTTGAGGACTTCGCTCCGGCGGTCTATTTGGACTGCGCCTACCAGGGACCCTTTCCGCGCGTGACCGTGGCGCGCATCCATCAGGCCATCGAACTGAAGTGCCGTCCCGACCGCCTTCACTCACCGGAGTACTTCGATCTGCCTGGCCGAGTGCGCAACCGGCTGGCGAGGCTGATCGGCGCCGACCCATCGGAGATCGCGTTGACAAGCAGCGCCACACAAGGCTTCGGCGTCGTGGCCGCAGGGCTCAAGCTGGGTCCGGGCGACGAGGTAGTGGTCACGAGCCGCAACTTCCCCTCCAATCTTTTTACCTGGTTGCATTTGCGCCGTCTCGGAGTGCGCGTTCACGTGGTCAACCCAGCGAATAACACGGTCCGTGTCGAGGATGTGTTGCCGGTGCTCACGCCGCGCACCCGCCTGTTGGCTCTCGACTGGGTCAGCTACCGGGGAGGTGAGCGGATTGATCTCGCGGCGCTCGGCGAACTGGTTCATCGCCACGGTGGCCTGTTCGTGGTGGACGGAACGCAAGGCGTGGGAGCGCTGGAGTTGAACATTCACGATCTGCCCGTCGATGTCCTTGCGGTGGCTGCATACAAGTGGCTACTGGGGCCTTATGGCACGGGGTTCGTCTACCTGAGCTCGGCGATTCAGGATCGCCTCGACTGCCCCGTCGTGAACTGGATGAGTGTGGAAGGGAGCGAGGACTTTGATTCTTTGCCCACGGGCGAGTTCACACTGGTTCGTGGGGCGCGAGTCTTTGATGTTGGTGAGACCTCGAACTTTCTGAACCTCTATGCACTGGAAGCTTCGCTGGAGTTTGTCGAGCGCGCCGGTGTGAGGACGGTGACGGAGCATTGCTGGCGCCTCCTCGATCGCTTGCGCGAAGGAATACACAAGAGCGGCTGCCAGATTTCCGATGCGGCGCGGCCCGAGTACCGCTCAACGATTCTCGGCTTCCAGGCGGAATCACCCGACGCCACGGCAACCTTGCACAAAAAACTCAGGGCTGAGCAGGTGGCGGTGAGCCTGCGTCACGGGACTATTCGCGTCTCACCCTACTTGTACAACAACGAAGAAGATATCGATAAGCTATTGTCTGTTGTCCGTCGCCCGTAGCCCGTTGTCAGTGGTCAGTTGTCTTCTCTCCGGAGTGGAGTGGTGAAGTATACGACGGACACCTGACGAAGGACCACGGACCAACATGCAACTTCGCCGCTTTAGGCCAACCGACCTCCAGAGCCTCTACGAAATCGACCAATCGTGTTTTGCGCCGGGAATTTCTTATTCCAAACACGAGTTGGAAGGTTTCATTCGTCATCGAAACTCGATGACCTGGGTGGCAGAAGGGGGGAAGGAGATCGTCGGGTTCCTTATCGCCGACCAGCATCCCACCATGCTCCTCGGGCACATCATCACGCTTGACGTGGTCGAAGCTTGGCGGCGGCGAGGAGTCGGAACCGCTTTGATGGACACCGCCGAGGAGTGGGCGCGCAGGCGGCGATTCATTTCCCTCGCCCTCGAAACAGCGGAAGACAATCTCCCGGCTCAGGCATTCTACGAGCGGCGTGGTTTTGTAAAGTATGACAAGCGCGAACGCTACTATTCCGACGGCACTGCGGCTTGGACCATGGTCAAGTGGTTGGTCCCACCCAGAGTTTGGCTGAAGCAGGGACCGAAACCCCGGCGTTGAAAACCAGATCGGGGCAAGTGAAGTCTGTCGCGCCCCGTCTCACAACCAACAACCAACTACAACTATGAACAACCTTCCACTGGTATAATCCCCGCCACTCGCACGGGCCGGACATGAGGATTGAATGCCGATCAAACTGACCTCCACGGAATACAAGATCATTTCCATTGTGGCACTGGTTTCGGCCCTCTCACTGGGAATCGGCGCGAAATACTTTTGGCGGGCGTTTCCGGAGGCGTCCATCGACTTCCGCGTGAACCGCGACGACTCCCAGCCGCTGGCGGAGAAGTTCCTGGGCGAGCGCAAAGTTCTGGTGGAGGGTTACCGGCACGCGGCGGTATTCGATTACGACGATTCCGCCAAGGTTTATCTGGAGCGAACCCAGGGCCTGGAGCGGATGAACAGCCTGACGCGCGGCCCGCTGCGCCTCTGGCGATGGTCGCACCGCTGGTTCAAGCCGCAACAGCAGGAGGAATACCGCGTCGAAGTCACTCCCGCGGGCGAGGTGGTTCGCTTCGACCACGTGATCCCCGAGGCCGCGGCGGGCGCCAGTCTCGAAGCGGCCGCGGCCCGGGAGTTGGCGGGAAAGTTCCTGCGCGAGGTGATGAGGCGCGACCCGGCGGACCTGGAATTCGTCGAAGGCGAAACCGAGAAGCGGCCCGCGCGCACCGATCACACTTTTACTTGGAAGCAGAAAAGCGTGGATTTGGGCGACGGCAGCTTGCGAGTGGCCGTCGAGATCGACGGCGATCAGGTGGCGGGCTACAGCGAGTTTGTCAAAATCCCCGAGCAGTGGAGCCGCGACTACGAGAAGCTCCGCTCGCGGAATCAATCGGCGCAACTTGTGGCCGAGGTGTTTTTCATTCTGCTCACCGTGGCCATGCTCGTCATCCTGTTGCTCCGCCTGCGTGACCGGGACGTGCCCTTGAAGCTCTCGGCATGGCTGGGCCTGGTCGCAACCCTCCTCTATTTTCTTGGGCAGCTCAATAACTACCCGATGGCAGTGTTCGGCTACCACACCACCGATTCCTTTTCGAGTTTCGTCGCCGGCTACCTGCAACGCAGTTTGCTGGCCGCGTTGGGCGTGGGCGCATTTATCTTCTTTCTGACGGCGGGTTCCGAACCTGTCTATCGCGAGGGGTATCCCGGCTTGGCTTCGCTGCGCCGGACGTTCACCTGGCAGGGCCTGCGCTCGCGCTCGTTCTTCATGGCCAATATTGTAGGCATCGGCCTCACTTTCTTCTTCTTCGCCTATCAGACTGTCTTCTACCTCGCGGCCAACAAGTTGGGAGCTTGGGCGCCGTCCGACGTGAACTATTCCGACCTGCTCAGCACCCGGATTCCCTGGGTGTGGGTGCTGTTCATCGGATTCCTCCCCGCTGTTTCGGAAGAGTTGCAGTTTCGCGCTTTCGCTATCCCGTTTTTGAACCGCTTCCTGCGCGTGCGGCCAGTGGCGATCGTGCTCGCAGCGTTCATCTGGGGATTCCTTCACTCCGCCTATCCCAATCAGCCGTTCTTCATTCGCGGTGTGGAAGTGGGGGTGGGTGGTGTGATCATCAGCGTCATCATGTTGCGCTTCGGAATTCTGGCCACACTCATCTGGCATTATTCGGTTGATGCCCTCTATACCGCGTTTCTGCTGCTCCGGTCGCCCAATCACTATCTGATGGTTTCCGGCGCGATCACCGCGGGAATCATGCTTTTACCGCTGGCGATTTCGTTGCTCGCCTACATTCGCACCGGAACATTTTCCGACGATTCCGCGCTCACCAACGCCAGCGAGGGCGTCTCGCGCGCTGAGCCCAAGCAAGAAGTCGTCGCAACGGAGACTCAGGTCGCCTATGTCCCGCTCGATGCGCGCCGGCTGTTCCTGGCGGGAGTGCTGGCCGCCATTTTCCTTGCGCTGACGTTATTGCCGATTTCGCGTTTCGGCGAAGGCATCATGCTGAATGTAACGCGAGAGGATGCCCTCCGGGTGGCAGATGATTTTCTCAAGCAAAAGCAGATTGACCCGGGCCGTTATCAGAAGGTCGCTGGGCTGCGTGAAAACGTCGATGGGCTTGCTGTGCGGTACCTCCTGGAAAATCGCCCAGTCGAGGAAACCGACCGCATCTATCGCCAAGCCACCCGGCTCCTGCTTTGGCAGGTTCGTTACTTCCGCCCCCTCGAGAAGGAAGAGCACCTGGTCTATATCGATCCCACCGCGGGCACCGTGTTTAATTATCGGCATCTGTTGGATGAGGACGCGCCGGGCGCAACGCTTTCATCTGATGAGGCGCGGGCACGAGCCGCGGAATTCCTCAAGCAACAGGGTTACCAGGTGGACGACTTCGAGCCCCAGGACGCGGTGTATAAGAAACGCAAAGCGCGCGCGGATTATTCGCTCGTCTGGCAGAGCAAAGAATCCGGCCCCAGCGCCCCGCTTACCGTCAAGGACGCCCACTTCCGCTTGGAGGTGGACGTCGCCGGCGACCAGGTCATTGGACTTTCGCGCTACTTCAAGCTGCCGGAAGAATGGCGGCGGCAGCGCCAGGCAACAAACCTCGCGAACATTGTTCTGCTCGGTGCCTCCATCATCCTTGGCGCGGGACTCGCCGGGGGCGGGTTGCTGCTATTTGTATGGCAAGTCCGCCGCGGCGCAATTCGATGGCGTCCCGCTGCAGGAGTGGGGGCAGTGGTTGCGATCGTGCTGGCACTCGCCCAACTGAACCAATTGCCGAGGTTCTACCAGGCCTACGATACATCACAGCCGCTGGCGGCGTTTTGGGTCGCAGTTGTGGCAAGCTTGGTGATCGTCCCCATTCTTGCGGGATTGCTGGGCGCCCTGCTGATCGGGCTGGCCACTAGCCTCTACCCGGATGCGTGGCAGATCTTTCGCAGTTCGGCCCGGGGCGCGTGGCGGCGCGATGCAGCCATCGCCGTAGTGCTCAGCCTTGCCTCCGCCGCAGGGCTGGGCCGCCTGGGAGATCTCGTTGCCGCGCGCTTTCACACCATCGCGCCGGTAAGAATCGATATCGTTCCTGATCTCTTCGATGCCTCGTGGCCAGGCGCTGCGTACCTCTTCCGCGCCGTCCTCTATGCGTTGTTCCTTCCTGCGATTGTAGCGGGCGTCGTTTACCTGGTGAGATATGGGTTAAAGCGCCGCGCACCTTGGGTGTGGCTCGCAGGAGTGTTAACGCTCCTCAGCGTCGGGCCTTCGCGCGCCCATTCGGTTGCGGAGTTCCTCGCTGGCGGGTCAGTGGGATTGTTGAATCTGCTGATTGCGGCGGGACTCATTGTCCTGATCTTCCGCAACAATGTCCTCGCCTATCTCAGCGCGGCCTTCTGCCTGCCGCTGGCGGAGCCGTTGGCATCACTGTTTGCACAGCCAGCGGCGTTCTTCCGCCTGAACAGTTTACTTCTAGGTGTTTTCGGGTGTTTTGCTCTCGGGTGGATGTTCCTCGGTCGCAGCGAAGCTCCGAAGCAACTGAAAGCTGGCGATTGATAGTTGCGTACTTACAACCAACAACCAACAACTCACGCTCTTCCTAGAACACCACTGGCGATTCGAGGAACTGGCCTTCACCGCCGCGCCAGAGGGCATACTTGAGGCGAAAGCCTTTCTGCATCGAGGCGGCGCCCACTTCGCCCCGCGTGTTGATGGCCATTACGGCAACTTCAGCTTCTTTATTTCTCTGGTCGGTCTTCGCCATGTGTTCGAGCAATTCAACGCAGGCGTCCTGCGGTTTCGCCCCCCGCGCCATGGAGCAGACGATCGAAACACTCGTGCAGTAATTCGTCATCAGGTCGCCATCGCCGGTGGCGGAGGCTGCGCCCACACTATCGTCGGCGTAGACGCCGCAGCCGACCAGGGGCGAATCGCCCACGCGCCCGGGAAGCTTCCACGCCAGCCCGGAGGTCGAGCATCCGGAAACCACGTGGCCCTTGCCGTCGGTGGCCACCATCCCGATCGTGTCATGGTTTTCCTCCTTCCAGAATGTTTTGCGCTTCGGGTCGGCCTTCCACTCCAGCCATTTCTTCAAACTTTCCGGAGTAAGCAGTTGTTCGGGCTGGAAGCCCATCTTGAGCGCGAAGCGAAACGCGCCCTCCCCCGCCAGAGTCGTGTGCCGAGTTTTCTCCAGGACCAGCCGCGCTACTGAAATGGGATTCTTGATGCTGTGGAGACTGCAGACCGCTCCAGCGTGGTGCCGCGTCCCGTCCATGATGGCCGCGTCGAGTTCAACGACGCCCTCGGCGTTGGGAAGCCCGCCGTATCCGACGGAGATAATGGTCGGATCATCTTCGGCGGTGTTGATCCCTTTCTCGACCGCGTCCATCAGGCTTCCTCCGGCTTTGAAAACTTCGGCGGCGCGCGCGTTGGCATTCTTCCCCTGAATCCAGGTTGAGAGAAAGACGGGGCCTGATTCCGCCGCGGAGGATGCTCCTCCCTCCGACGCCGCAAAGGCCGCGGCGCCTGCCATCGACTTCAAAAAACAACGCCGGTCAACTGATTCCATTCTTCCTCCTTGTATGGCGGCTCGTCACCGCGCACCCATCTGCGCTGCGACTTCACGTTGTGTCTCTTCTTGGATACGGCCTCACCAACAGATCTTTTGTTTTTCTTATTTCTTATTTTTAATTTTTGCCTTTTGCCTTTTGATTTTCCTTCCCCCCCATCCTCCGCCTCCGGGCGTCTCAATCCGCAGGACGCTGCCTCCCGGCGCCTCGAAAATTGCCTTCGAAGGAAGAGAAGTTGTACGTCCCGATATCGTCAGCGAGTTTCTTCCCGGTTTCCCGTCATTGCCGCCTGCTAAGCC
>CAZTHM010000053.1:0-9544 GCA_964613505.1 uncultured Acidobacteriota bacterium
GAAGTGCAGCTCTACTTCGACGCCAAGATCGTCGCCGCCAACGCCGCGTATTTGTGGCTGTCGGCAGTGGCGTGAGAAGAAGCCATCAGCCGTCAGCGGTCAGCTTTCAGCAGACGGTAGGTGGCAGGTGGTAGGTGACATGTGGGGCGGGCGAATGGGCGTCCCGCCCCCGCGTCCCCAGCCCTCTCCCTCCGGGAGAGAGTGGTCCGACGACGTCGGACCGGGTGAGGGCTGTAGCGCCGCCTTCCAGGCGGCAGAAGCAGAGTGCCGGCAGGATGCCGGCGCTACGAGAGGTTTCCATGAGCTTCACAACCATCGACGCCGTGGCCGCGCACTATCCGGGATTTCAGCGCGGCGTGGCGAATCAGAACCCGACGGACGCGCAGATCCAAACGTGGATCGAAGGCCAGGGCGCGCGCATCGCGGGGATTGCGGCAGCGCGCGGGTACACACTCGAAGGCCTGTCGAGCTCGAATCCGCAGGCCTACGCGCTGCTGGCGCTCGCCAATGAAGCGGGGGCGGCAGCCGACCTGGGCGAGGCGCTCTTCTCTCTCCTCGGGCCGGACGCTTCGCCCGCCGGTTGGGCTAATCCCAATTCGCTGCGCCGCTCGTTTGAAAACATCCTCGCCGAGCTGGCGCGCGGCACCTACGACAAGCTCTTCGTTCCCACCGCGCGCACCGGCGATGTGTTTCCCGCGTTCGGCGGCGTGGCGGGGCAGGAAGAGGATCTCGAGGAGGACGGCAGCCCGGCGTTTCGCAAGCAGCAGGAATTCTGAATTATGAATTCTGAATGGTGAATTCTGAATTCGGCGTCTTGTACCCTGAGGTAGCACCGGGCTTTAGCCCGGCACCTGCCCCGACGAGTCGGGGCGGTACGACCATGATCACATTCACGTACGCGGACAACTCGGAAGATGTGACGAAATCACTGGCGGCGTTTCAGGACGTGCTCGCTGACCAAGCGCCGGCGCTGCGCGAAATCGCCGACGACTTTCGCGAGATGCTGGCGCAGCAATTTGCTAGCGAGGGCCGGGCCGGGGGAACGCCGTGGCCGCCCCGGAAATCGCAGCGTTCTGTAGGGGCGACCCGGCGGGTCGCCCGCACAAGGCGTCCCGATCAGATCGGGACGCCCCTCCTGGTCCGCACCGGCGCGCTGCGCGATTCGCTGATTAGCCCCGGCTCGGGGCACGTCGAGGAAATGGACGGGCGCTCGCTCACCCTCGGCACGCGCCTGCCCTATGCGATGTTTCATCAGCTCGGTACGCGGCACATGCCGGCGCGGCCCATCATCGTCCTGAGCGAAGAGCGCAGCCAACGCTGGGCCGAAGTCGTGCGCACCGCGATCGAAGACAAGACCGTATTGTTGGGAAAGCAGGAACTGGGAGGCGGGAAATAGTGAATGGTGAATTGTGAATAGTGAATTAACAAAACCAATCCGGACCGTAAATATTAGCGTTTGCTACTCACTATTCCGAATTCACTATTCACCATTCACTATTCATCATTCACAAGGGCATTCATGAACCCACATTACCAAGCAACATTCGCCAAGCCGCTCGTGAATCAGTTGATCGCGATCTTGCAGCGCGACCAGCAGGCGGCGCTCGACATCCTAAACGCCGCGCGCCCGGCGGGGCGGGAGATGGTCCCGTTCGCGGCCTTCTATAAGGAAGCGGGCACGGTGCAAAACTGGCCGGCCATCGTGCTGGTTCCGCAGGAAACCTCTTTCGACGCGAACTCCGACGCCGACCTGCGCACCCAGTCGGTGCGCTTCATCTGCGCCATGGCGATTACCGGCACGGACCCCGAGTGGCTGGCCGAAGACGCGATGGATTACCTGCGCGCCGTGGACATGGTGCTGACTTCGGCGCCGCTCGGCGATTTCTACGCGGCGCTCGCCATCAATCACCGCACCGTGCCGGACGGCCAGACCGCAGGACTCGATTCGATGATCTCGCGAGTTCTCGACCTGCGCGTCACTCGCCACGACCTCGGCGTGCTGGTGTCGCGCCGCGGCGGCTCGCTCGCCCGCGGCCCGCAGATCGAGTTTGTGGTCGAGATGGAGGAACGATGAGGACAGGATTCGGGATTCAGGATTCGGGATTCAGAAGGAAGTGGACAGTGAACAGTGAACAGTGCACAGCGGGCCGGGACTCGGGATTCGGGATTCGGGATTCGCAAAGAAGAAAGTTCATCGTTCATCATTCATCGTTCATCGTTCTCTTCCTGTTCACTGTCCACTGTGCACTGTCCACTTCTTTCGCCGCGACTCACATCACCGGCACCTACGACCTGGGCGCGAATCCCCGCATCATGACCACGGTCGGCGGCACCGCCGAATACGGCCTGGTGTTTGCGCAGCGCAACAAGGCGGTCACTTACGGCGGCGTCGAATACGGCCCGAGCGTCGTCAAAGGCTACCTCAACGTCACCGGCCAGTTGAACGACGGTGCCGGGAATCTCTGGCTCGACCTGATCCCCAACGCCGGCGCCATCCCGAGCGACAGCTATTACGTCGTGACAATTAACATTCAAGGGCGCGTGCACGCCGAGATCTGGGTCGTGCCCGATGTTGCCAGCGTCGCCGTTGAAGCGGTCCGCCAGGTGCAACCGCCCGGCGCGACGTCGAGCGGCTTCGATCTCGCAAGCGCCACCGGCCTGCTCGCGCTTGCCCACGGGGGAACGAATCAGTCGAGCTGGACGGCGGCGCGCTGCGTGCGCGTTAACAATGCCGGCACGCAGCTCGAATCCGCCCCGGCAGATTGCGGCACGGGCGGCGGCTCCGCGCCCATTGCCTCGGCGACGGTTTCCGGTACCGTCAAGACTGACACGACGGTGGGCGATCCCGTCGTCTATCTCAACACCACCGCTGACACGCTCTTGGCCGGCAAGGCCAGTTCAGTCCACACGCACTCACAAAACGATGTGACGAACCTTACAACTGACCTTGCCGGCAAGGTTCCCACCACGCGCAACGTCGGCACCAGCAGTCCGCTTGCAGGCGGGGGAGCTTTGAGCAGCGACCTCACGCTCTCCTGCCCGACCTGCGAGGTGACCGGCAATAAGAACGCCGCGAGCGGCTACGCCGGCTTGAGCGCATCCTCCAAAATCACCGCGTCGCAAATGCAGGAAGTCCTGAGCGCCGCCGACTTGACAACCTACAGCGGCGTGAGCGGCAACGGTTCGACCGCGCTCGCCGCCACCATGACGGCGCTCGCCACCAACGACCTCTTGAAATGGAATGGATCAAACTGGGTGAATGCGGCCAGCGCTGCCAAAGCCGACGCGCTCACCAATGACCCGTCAGATTGCGGCGCCAACAACTTTGCCACCGCCATCGCCGCCAGCGGCAACCTGACCTGCGCGCAGCCGTCCACGTCAAACCTGAGCGACGGCTCGAACGTCGTGAAAAACAATCAGGCCAACACGTATTCCGGCGGCGGGCTGCAAGACCTTTCCGCGAACCGGCTCGCCCTGCCTGCGGCCACTACGCTGCCCGCCAGTTGCACGGCGAACAAAGAAATCTATGTCGATACCGATGCCGCGCCCGCCGGCCAGCAGGTGTATCTCTGCAATTCCACCGGCAACGGGTGGAACTTGGTGGGGGATGGAACGGGAGGAGGGTCAAGCCATGCCCTGCTTTCTGCGACCCACACGGATACGCTAGCTGGCGCTGCGGTGCTCGGTGGAACGGTCTATGCGAATGCGACACCGGCTTGGGCGCAATTGGCAGGGAACACCACAACCACCAAGAAGTTCCTTACGCAAACGGGCAACGGGTCGATTTCCGCTGTGCCGGGATGGAACACGATTATCGCAGGGGATATGCAAGAGCTTCTCGGGGTTGCCGACCTCACTGACTTCGCCTCGAAAAGCGGTAGCGGGACAGCGGCTTTGGGTGCAACCATCACTTCGCCAGGCGACAACCAGTGCGTGACCTACGACCTCGCTTCGACGACCTGGATTAACGAGACGTGTCCGGGAGGCGGGTCGGGAGACTCCATCACGGTAGCAACGGTGGCAGCCACCGACCCAGACTTCATTGATACGGCCACGATTGACGTAACGCTCGCTACGATTCCAACGCCCGACACGATTGCTTTCGATGTAATTGCCAACTCCATCAATGCCACGCATATTGACGAGACCGCCGACTACTTATTTACGAAGCTCTCCGGCAAGCAGGACCGCAACAACACCGCTGTAGACGACGACTGCACGGGCGAGCAAGGGCTCTGGTGGTACGACACCACGGACTCGGCCTTTGAGTTCTGCAATGCGGCGAGTGGCATTCCCACTGTGCTGGGTGGTGGTGCTGGCGGGGACAATGTTTCAGTGAATGGCGTAGCGGCGACCGATGCCGATTTTGATGATGCGACCCCAGCGGCGGAAGCCGGCTACCAGAATATCAAGTGGCAGAAGGATGCGCTGACGCCCAACAATATCTCGGCGGAAATACAGCCCGCCAGCGCCGCGCAGGGTGGGATCGTCACAACGGCTTCACAGACCTTCAGCGGGTCCAAAACCGTGACCAACGGTTATTTTCTGTCTGCTGTAGGTTCGACGCCCAGCGAGGCTTTTTCCGCCTATACCGATGGTTTGAGCGGCGCAGGTACGCGCGACGGTGGCTGGTTCAAGAGTTTTGGGCACGGATATAACACGGCGGATCATCAGGCTGATTGGATACATTTCACCGACGTAACAGGTCAAGCCGGTGAGTCGCAGTACACCTGGCAATCCCGCATCGACGCGGCAGGTTACTCAACGCGTGGCTATCTGACCGACGGCGGCGTTTTTAATGCCGTCACTGGATACCAGGTTAACGGCGGCGCGACGGCGGGGAACGTTTTGCGCGGTAACGGCACGAACTTCGTTTCTGCGACGCTCGCCTGCGCCGACGTGACCAACTGCCCGTCGCTGGTAGCTGCAGGTACGGCGGGCAACGGGCCATCGAAGGTGGGCGATGCCACCACGGCGGCGCGCTCCAATCACGACCACCGGTCGATCCATCAACTCGCCTGGTTCTTTCCCGGCACGCCCGCTACCGGCGTCCAAAACATGACGGCGACTTTCCCGGAGACGGCGGTCAACTTCGCCATTCTCAACTTTCGCGTCACGGTTAATACCATCAGTGCGGGAAGTTCAACCTTCAACATCCAGCGTTGCGTCGTAACCGGCGTAGCGTGCAGCGCAACGGAAAGCACTTGGGTAGACATCTATTCGACTGTTCTGACCCTCGCCGCCAGCAATTACACGGTGGCAAAAGGTAGCGCACCAGATCAGAACGTCGCCAGCTTGACCAACGGAGATCGGTTTCGCGCCAACTTGGTCACCATTGGCGCATCGCTTGCCAACGTGACGGTTTCCATGACGGTGAAATATGACACGACGAATTAGGAAAACAGTGGACAGTGGACAGTGGACAGTAGGATGGGCGGGGCGGTTCGCGCTTTTGCTATTCACTATTCACTGTTCACTGTTCACTGCCTCCGCCGCTACCAAGGTTTTCCTGCACGTTGCCGCCGCCGCCCTTCAGCCTTCTCCCGAGATCACCTACCGTCTGGCGAATGGCACGCAGGGCACGGGCATTCAGACTGCCATCACCAACTCGACCGGGGCGGATGTTACGGGCCAATACTGGCCCTCCTCGACGACCGGGCACATCATCACCAAGACGGCGGGCGGAACGAAAACCATCTGGATTTCGGCCCCGCTTTCCGGGGCAGTTACGATTGCGAGCCTCATCACGCCGAACTTTTGGGGCTTGGAGTCGGCGACGCAGTGTAACTGCACTTTCCGTTACGAGGTGATGCGCTGGTCAGTGGCAGAAGGCGGAATCGTTTCATCTTTGGGCATGACGGCGGATGATGCGGGGGCGGAGTGGACAGTCTCCGCAGCGGCTAAAACCGCTCCTACTCTTTCACCGAGTTCAACCGCCTTTGCCGTGGGCGACCGCATAGTGATTGTCGTCTATAACGACGACCCCAGCGGGCTGAATCAGGGTGCAACTCGAACCTGGACGCTTGATTACGACGCCGGCACGGGCGTGGATGGCGATACATATTTGAGCTTCACCGAAACCATCGCCTTTTCGAGTGACACGAATAACGCGCGGCCGATTCCGCTGAGCTCCCGGAACGTAGCGCCGGCTTCCAGCCGGCATCTCCTTGCCGCCAAGATGGCGGCGCTACCGCGGCGGATTCCGATGATCACCCGGCTGCTGCGCCCGCTGCTTTCATGGTGGGCGGATTTCTGGGACGGGGCACTTGTTTGAAGAGAAACCGGAAACTGGAAAATGTAAACCGGGCCAGTTTCTCCGCCAGCTGGCGGATTCCAGTTTCCAGTTTCAACTAATGAAATTCGGAGGAAATTATGCCAAGTGTTGATGCAACAAAAATCCATCAAGGGCCGGGCAAGTTGTGGCTGAACCTCAGCGTGCCGGCGAGCGGCAGCCGGCTGTTGATCAATGCTGCCGGCGATCCCACGGCGGGCGCGCCGATTTTCGCCGGCGCCACGGAAGGCGCGGCCACGCTGCTGCTTGCGCCCAAGCTCGATCCCATCACCGCCGACCAGGTCGCCGCGCCCATCGACGTGGTGATGACCGGCGAAGCGGCCTCGATCGAAGTCACGCTCAAGGAGTCGGACCTCGCCAAGCTCAAGAATTTCATTGTCAATGGCGCCTACACGACAGGCACCGACACCGGCCTGCCGTCGGGCGCGCAGAGCTACGAAGAGATTTCTTTCGGCGGAACCATGCCGATTCCCAAGACTTCCGTCGCCGTCATCTCGCCGCGCCGCGACGCGACGAACAAGTTCGTCATCAGCCAGCTCTACTCGGCTTATCAGGCCGAAGCCCTTCAGCTTCCCTTCCAGCGCGGAAAGGAAACCACCTACAAGGTGAAGTTCGAAGGCTTGGCCGATGCGTCACGCGCCGCCGGCGACCAGGTGGGGAAGCTGTACCGGCAAACGTAAGGTCGGAAGTAGCCAGTAGGAAATGGGAAGTCGGGGAAGAAGCCTACTTCCTATTTCCGACTTCTAACTTCCGTCTTTGAGGAGCGTCATGAGCGACCCATCCAAAGCCGTCGCAAGCGCGGAAAGCTGGCGCTCCGCTGCGCGAAAGTCGCGACAGTCGCGCGCCGAACCGCTCACGCTGCCGAGCGGCACGAAGATCCTGGCCGCGCGGCCCGAGCCGCTGGAGTGGATCATGTCCGGCCGCATCCCGCAGCGTCTGCTCGCGGCGGCGCTGGAGAGCGGCGGGAACGCGCCCGCGGCGGACGCGGCCGAGCTGACCCGTGACGATGTGCTCGAGCTGGCGCGCTTTGCCGCGCAACTGGTGAAGGCCAGCGTGGTCGAGCCCGCCCTCGGCGACGGCGCCGGCGAAATCCCTTTCGACGACATTCCGGTCGAAGACCGCGCTTTCATTTTCCAATGGGCGTGCCGCGCCCTGAGCGGACCAAATTCAACCCAGGAGGACCCTTCCAGTCCGTCGCCTGACGGACTGGAGCGGTTTTGTCAAAAGTGAAAACTTCCTTTTCCTTGCCATCGCCGGAGAAACATTCGCGTGCCGTCCGAGCCGCCTTGTTGGATTGCGAGATCGAGTGCTGGCGCTTGATTTCGACCTTGCGGCAGCTGCGCGCCTTGCTGCTGCGCGAAGAACTGGCGCTGCGGAAACTGGACCTGATGCTGTGGAGCGCCGCGACAACCCTGCAACGCGCACCGGCGAAAGGTTCTGGTGATCCGGCCGCACCGCACCGCGCCGCGCGCGGCCGCAGCAACGGCAGCGCCGGGGCGCTGTAGCGCCGGATCCCCGCTCGCGCGAGGATGACCGGCGACCTCGGAAAGCCGTGCCCGGCCCCGATTGCCTCGGGGCCGCCACAGCTCCGCACAAAGGTGAACCATGCCGAACCAAACGGCTGCTGAACTCTTAATTCGAATCGGGGCCGACCCCACGCGCGCCGAGGCGAGCATGGCGAGTTTCCGTGCGCGCTTCTCGCGAGACCTTTCGGCGCTCGGCCTGGATTTCTCGCGCTGGGCCGCGCAGAGCACCCGCCACGTCACCGAAGTCGACAAGACCACGCAGCGCCTTGCCGACGACTTTCGTGTGAACGTAAACGTCGTCAACAATATGCTCAACCGCAACCGCCAGGTGGCCCAGCTCTGGAAAGCTGACCTGGTGGCGAGTTTCGCGGAAGTGCTCAAGACTTCCGAAGCTCTCACCAACAGCCTGGGGCGAAGCTTCTTGATCTTCAACTCGGCGCTGGGCTCGAATATCGCCAACGCCGTCATCTGGCAGCGGTCGATCGGCGAAGCGTTTCGCAAGGCGGCGTTGCAGGCGGTCAGCACGATCGCGCAGGAAGCTTTGGTGCGCGCCATCTATTCGACGGCCCTGGGGTTTTATCTCCTCGCCATCCACGACTATCGCGGCGCGGCGGCGGCGTTCAAATCCGCCGCCATCTACGGCGCGGTGGGCGGAGCCGCGGCGCTGGCGGGACGCGCGCTCGCGGGCCCCGACGTGCGCGAGGCGGAGCGTGGCGCGAGCGTTACGCGCCCCGGTGAGGTCGCACCCACGGCGATTGTCTCGGGGAGCGCCGCAGGCGCGTCACAGCAGACGACCGTGCAGGTAATTTTTCAAGGACCCGTCTATGGCGGCCAGGCGGGCATCGATGAATTGGTGAGGCACGTCTCGCAAGCCGTCACCGAGCGCGACGTGAACCTTGTCGCCTACACGGTCGTGCGCCAACCGGCGACGCGAGCCTGACGGAGTAGCCAGTAGCCAGTAGTCAGTTGCCAGAAACTGACAACTGAGAACTGGCAACTGGGAACTGACTACTGGGAACTGGGAACTGACAATGAGCTTTCCAAAGATTGTCTACACACCCACGGGCGGCACGGAGCAGACGCTGACCTTCGTCTTCCCACCGCGACGCGTGCCCGGCTATCAGAAGACCGCCGCGCGGCATGACAACGTCTCGACCGCGGGCATCCGCGAATCGGTCCTTGAGCGCGTGGACGAGTTCATGGAATTCACCATGGAGTTCATCAAGTCCGGCGCCGACCTCGCGGGCTGGCAGGCGTTTCTCGACCACGCCCTCACCGGCGCGGCGTTTGCATACTTTCCCGACGCCGCGCAACCGGCGTTCACGAATTACACGCTCGAGGACGCGGAGACACAAATCGAGTACAAAGCGTCGGGAATTTACATAGTCAGATTGAAGATGCGGAAACAGATTCTTTGAGGGGTTGAGAGTTGAAAGTTGAAAGTCTAAAGCGAGAGGGCCTGTAGACCTGCTTTGAACTTTTAACTTTCAACTTTTAACTTGGTTCGCAATGCCTTTACTGACCAATCCCGCCTGGAATATCGAGAACGAGAAGCTTCAGAAGCGCCCGCTCTACCTGCTGATCATCGAGGGCGTGTTCGAACCGCTCACCACCTTCCGCGCCCAGGATGCGCAGGTCGTCTGGGGCGGTTATGGGATCGGCGGATACGGAACGACAGGGTACGGCTACTGAATTCTGAATTCAGAATTCTGAATTCAAGGAATAG
>CAZTHM010000053.1:9554-13381 GCA_964613505.1 uncultured Acidobacteriota bacterium
TGGGTGCTGGGGACTAGGTACTGGGGGCTGGGGGTTAGGTGCTGGGGAAAACCCAGAACCCAGCACCCAGTACCCAGAACCCAAAAGACGACTGAGAACCGAAAATGGCTGACGTCAAAGATTTCTGGCAAGGTGATTTGACCGCGGCGCTCGACCGGGCGATGAGCTGGATGCTCTCGCGCCTGAACGCCGACGTCTCGCCTTTTGCCGGCAGCGCCGTCGTCACGCCGACCGAGCCCGCGCTCGTCGAGGGAGCGGTGCGTTCGACGCAGGGAACCTTCACGGGCTTCGCGCAGGACCCGTGGCCGAACATCGTGCTGGATCCGGTGGCCGGCGTTGCGCTCGACGACCAGGCCGGGCCCGACGGCTTCCCGATCAATTACTCGCCCACTGCGCTGCCCTCCGGGAATCTGCTCGTCAACGTCCTTTCGCAAGCGGCGACCGCGGACGTGACGGGGCGAGTATTCTCCCTGCTTCAGCCTGCCAGCGCGTATCGCGTGGACGTCTATTCGCGCACCGATGTTTTCTATTACCAGGGATCCGCCACCATCGCCGCCGACGATACCTGGCGCGTCACGAGCGTCGCCGCCGGAACCGTCGTGGCGTTTCTGATGCCCGCCACCGCGCCCCAGCCATCGCCGGGCTCGTGGACTTCTCAGGTCACCGGCTGGATCGCGCACTCCAACCTGGGCGTGGGCGCCAAGCTGCGCGATTACTTCGTTCGTATCTTTGCCAAGACCGATATCGAATATCTCCAGGAAGATAATATCCCTCTGATTGTGCAGGACTCGATGCACGCGCGCTTTGGCTCGAGTCGCGTCATCGCCGCCGGCACTCCGACCGCGCACGTCATCTTCAACAATCCCGTCCTGGGCGAGGTAGATCTTTACTCCACCTTGCAGAACCTTGCGATCTATTCCGACCTGCCGCGCTCCATCGAGGTTCCCGCGAGCGACCCCGACTACGCCAGCCCCACTTTGATGACGCGCTCCAATGCCGCCTTCATTCAGAACCGATGCTGGATTTACGACGCCGCCCTCGCCATCATCGCGTTTTCCGTCGCGGGCCTGTGGGATCTCGCCGCGCGGATTGTTACCCGGCTCAACGGGCTGCGAGAAGACCCAGGATACCTCCCTTCGACGGTCTTCGAGAGCGCCGAGGACGGCTCGACTTCGCGCTGGACGCTGGAGAGTGGCGCGGGCAGCATCGCCAACAGCTTCGACTCGACCGAGCCGCCCAACGGCTCGAAGGTGATCGCGTTCACGGCCACGCCCGCCCCCGCGACGTGGCGCTATGTGGGCTCGGGCCTGCCCGACACCGCCGATTCCATTCTTGCCTGGCGCTACAAGAGCGGCGTGGCGCACAAGTTCATCGCAAGCGTCACCAGCTCGACCGGGCAGGTGACCAGCATCGAGTTTGTTTCCTCGGGCACGGCAGGATACGACTCCGTCACAAAGAAACTCACCGTGGTTCTCACCTGGGTTGCCAATCAGTGGCGGAGCATTAACTATAATCTGAACACGCTCATCAGCCAGTCCGTCGCAGACGAGACGCTGGTCTCCATCACATCATTCAAGACGGTTCTTGAAGCTGCCGGCGAGTTGCGGCTCGACAATCTCTCCGTGGGCAAGCCGCAGCCGGCGGGCTCGCTCAGCTTCTCGTACGACGTTTACAACGGCCAGGTGGATCAGGCCTACATCCGCAACGGCGCGATGGCCTGGGTCGCATACGCTTACGCGATCTACATGGAAAGGACCGCTGATTTCGCGCGCGCCGCGCTGGGCCTCGAGAGCATGTTAAGTTATCTCTCCTCGCAGCAGTCCGCCGCGCCCGACGCGCGCCAAAACCTCATAACGCTCGGATGGGGAAGCTACCAGGATCCTGGCTACCAGTACATTCCCGGTCAGCTCACGTCGGTCTCGACCGAGCACAACCTCGATTGCTACTTCGCCTACGACAAGGCCGCGCGCGTGCTTCCCACCGCAGCGCAGAATCTCTCCGACCGCGGGCTCATCACGGCCGCGCAGCTCGCCTCCCTGCGCTCGACGGCAACGACCGCCGCCGCGAAGGCGGATCAAATCCGCGCGGCGATTTTGAATCAACTTTGGATTCCCGCCGCGGGCGGTGTGAAAGGCCACTTCGCGCAAGGCGCGTCGAGTTCCGGCCTCGATACGGCCCATGCCCTCGACGCTTCGGGCTCCTGGGCGGCCCTGTTCGCGCACGAAGCGGGCGACGACGCGAAGGCCGTCGAATGCCTGCAGTTCGTCTTTGAGACATTCCTGCTTACGAATCAGCAGATCTTGCAATCCTCGCAACCTGCGGATTACAACCAGGCGTACGAGCAGCTCACGCCTTTCGACGGCTTCAAGCCTTACGCCGACTCCGCGGGCGGATACTCCGGCTCGCCCAGCACCGTCTGGACGGAAGGCACTTGGGGTGCGCTCGCCGCCTTGTTGCGCCTGAGCGCAGACGCGAATTTGATTTCTTACTTTGCATCGCAATACTCCGGCGGCCTCGACGCCTTCCTGGCCCGGCTCATTCAGAGCATGAAGATTGTCAGTTCCACGACCGGCGGTCCGTCAGCTGACGGACTGCTTTCGGTGTCGCTTGCGGCCCGCGGCCTGCCCTGGGAGTTCGCCGTCCGCAAGGGGTTCGCTTCCACGGCGTGGTTCTGGCTCACCGCCACGCGCAACGATCTGCTCTTCAGCACGCAATCGCCACCCCTCGAGGGCCGCCCGCTGCTCAAAGTCCCGCGCGGCGTCGAGCAATCGGTCCGGCAGCTCGAAGGTCAGGCCTCGATTGGGGCGCTCGAGCTCGAAGCGGTCGATGCCGCGGGCTACGTCACCGCGCTTGCGAGTGGCGGGAAGTTGGAAGGCCGCAAGGTCACGCTCAGAGTCGGCTACCCGGGCATGGCCTCGTCGGATTTCGTCACGCTGGCAACGCAGGAGATCGAGTCGGTCGTCACGCTGCCGGATTTGACGGGCTACGTTTTCGAGTGCCGCGACCTGAAGCGCAGCGCCAAGACCAAAATCTTCACGCGCGGTGACGATGGCTATCCCATCTCCAACGATCACCCTCGGACGCTCATCGCCAATCCCATCGACGTGGCTCTGATGGTCTTCCAGAACGAGCTCGGCCTCGGCCAGGCCCCGACACTCGCGGAATCGGCTTGGAAACTCTACGACCCGGCGCAGTGGGATGCCGCGAACACAGCCAACCCGACGCTGATCCGGCCGAACCCCGCGCTCGACGTCGAGCAATTCCTTTCCTATCGAAATGATATCTTCGCAGGTTATCTCTTCGAGTTCACCTTTGCCCAGCCGGTGGAGGCCAAGCAATTCCTGGAATACGAAATCTTCCGCGCGCTGGGCGGATATTTATTGGTGCTCGCCGACGGGCGGCTTTCGCCGCGCTTCTTCCTGCCGCCGTCGTCATTCTCGAATCTGTTCGCGTTCAGCGAGCGCAATATCACCGTGCTGCCCGGGGTCGAGCGCCATCCCATCATCAACCAGGTCAACTTCCGGATGGATTACGACGGCAACAAGTTTCTGACCGAGCTGCTCTTTTTCGACGCGCCCTCGCTTCAGCAGTACGGGCTCGCCGGCCAGCACACCATCGAATCCAAAGGTCTGAAGCTGAGTCGCGGCGGCGCATCGCTCGCGGGTTTAACGGCCACGCGCATCTTCCGCCGTTACGCCGGGATCGATCCCGTCAGCGGCGCGCGCACCGGCGGCACGCCCACGCTGACCGTCAAAAGTCACTTCATGACTCTGACCGTGGAAGTGGGAGATTTCGTTTACCTCTCCCACCCGCTGCTGCCCGATCTC
>CAZTHM010000054.1:0-13158 GCA_964613505.1 uncultured Acidobacteriota bacterium
GTAGAGCACTGCCCTTTTAAGGCAGGGGTTCTGGGTTCGAGTCCCAGCCGGCTCAGAAAAACAGTTCACAGTTGACAGTTCGCAGTGAAGAACGAAAAGCCATTCTCTGTATTCACCGGTGACCTGCATATCGGGGAAGCGCGGGGACGGTTCACTGTTCACTGTCAACCATCCGATGTCCACAGCCCTCTTGGCGGTGGTGGAGGGCGATATCAGGCCGGTTTGCGTTTCTCTTCGGTGTCGACCTTAAAAACTCGGAAATCCGAATAGCGATGCAAATTGCGAAACGTCCTCCCCTTCCATTCCACAGTGACCTTTACTTCCTTGGGCAGCCAAAGTGGAGTCGGAAGCCCCTTAAACGCCACTTCATCAAAATCGATCTCAGTGGTTTGGCGTTTCAATCGGGTATTGGGCGGGGACTTCAGAAGGTCGGTGCGCATCCGCACGATCTGGAAGTTGTTGCCGTCGATCCACGCGATCCCCTGGATGAGGACTGGCGACGACTTACCATCCACGTCGAACCGGCCGATTCTCTGTGCGGTCTCGGGATCTTGCGCGAACGCCACAACGAATGCTGGACGCCCCTCAAGCGTCTGGCGCCCCAGGAGGCGAAAGCTGGCGCCCGCTTGATATCGGGGGTGGAAATGGAGCGACGTGCAGGCGAAACCGGACGTGCGCATAAATCCCCCCTCGAGCCCCTTCGACTTGGCTCCAGCCTGGTCGCCGCCGGTGCGAAACTCGTTAAACCCCAACACCGGATCTTCGGGAGGGGCAACCAGCAGATACAGGAATTTTTCGGCCAGTGAAGCCAGGGTCTTGCCATCCCGGCGCAGGACTTCCTCGCGAATCTCCTCCTGCGAGCTGGTGTTAGGGAGCAGCTTGAAAAACGTTTCTACATTCTCGCCCACGCGCTGGAGCAGCCCGGAAAGTTCCCGCTGGTCCGCAGCCGGCGTGATGTCCGACAACTCGGGCATGGCCATGATCAGATCCGGGAGCAGCTGGTTGACCGTTGATTTTGCCGAGCGAAGGGCTTGAAGTTGCAGCCGCTCACGGAGCCGGGCGTAGAGCATTCGGACAGGTGCGGGCATATTTTTGGCTTGCCGCCCACCCAGGAAGGCGTTCAATTCCGCCTCGGCGTCCGAAGTTTCGTTCAGTTCAAGGAGGGCGCGCAGGCGCAACAAATGAGCCTCCGCGGGCGCGCCGGCCTTGATGCCTTTCTCCAAGTACTGATCGGCCGCTTCCCAGTCTTGCAGCAGAATCAGCGCCCGCCCGATTTCCTGAAGAACCAGGGGATCCTCGGGCTGGACTTCCTGCGCCTTGAGCAAGAATCCCAGTGATGCCTTCGGGTCGGAGCGCCAAGCCTCCATGACGCCCAGAATGAGGAGTACCTCCGACCTCTTCGTTGTCGCCTTCCCCGAGATAATCGCCTCGGCCGCACCACCCAGGCGGCGCCGGGCTCTCGCCCAACTGCCCGTCTCGAGATCCGCCAGACTCAGCAGCGCCTGGCACTCCATGCAGCCGGGGTCCCCGGCCACGGCCCTTTGCAGCGGAGCCAGAGCCGCGCCGGCATTGTGCTTGTTGAGAAACAGCTCCGCTCCCCGCTCGTACTCGCGGCGCGCGTCCGCAGGTGCGGGGCCCGCGCCGGGTGCGCGGAATCGCGGGCCCAGCGCCGCAACCAGAGCGGCTTGAGTCAGCATTTCAGGGTTTACGGCCTCGTCCCGGAGCACCAAGTTGAATCCCCGAATCGCTTCCTCCGATTTGAACTCGTCGGTTTCGTGCGCGTTGAGGAAGCCAGGCTTGGAAGCTACGACGTCAACTTTGATTTTCCGGAGCGTCTCTTCGAGCTTGAATTCACTGACGAATTCCCCTTGGAGGTTGCTCTGAATGATCTTGGATCGCTCCTGCCCGGCGCCGACATCAATCCGTACATTGGCGCCGGCCACCGGATCACCCTTAAGCGTCGTGACCCGGCCACTGATGGGCCAAAGAAAATACTGTTTGGCGAAATTCAGTTCGTTGACCGAAATTTTTACCGGAAACGAGGCGCCCTGCGGCGACGCCAGTTCCGGAAGGAAAACAGTTCCGGCAAGCGCCAGCGCACCGAGGAGCGCCACGCGATGACGTACCCCCAACTTCCACCGATGAGTCCTATTGGCTGGCATCTCGCTTTTCTCCCCTGATCGCTGGAGCAATTTCATGCGCGGGTCAGGAAAAGTTGGTGAGCTTCCGCACCGCGGCCAGATTCTCCTCGAGTGGAGCCACGCGCCCGTACTCGAGCGCAACGTATCCGGGAAAGCGGTCGCCCAGCTCGTAGATCGCTCTGAAGACGTTTCGATAGTTGATTTCCCCCGTGCCGGGCTCGTGCCGGCCGGGAACGTCGCCGACGTGAAAGTGTCCAATCCGGTCTAGGTTCGAGCGAATGTTATTAATCAGGTTTCCTTCCATAATCTGGACGTGGTAAATGTCGAAGAGGATTTTGACGCTGGGACTGCCCACCCGGTCCACCAGTTCCGCGCCGTCGCGGACGTAATAGAGGAAGTATCCGGCGTGATCAACGTAAGTGTTCAAGACCTCGACCACCGCCGTCATGCCGTTCTTCTCCAGGATGGGCGCGGCTTCGCGCAGCACCGAAACGGCGTTCGCCATCTGCTCGGAGCGCGGCATGCCGCCCAGTTCGTTTCCCGTGAGCACGACCAGCCGCCTGCAATCCATCTTCCTTGCCGCCTCGATGGAGAGGTTCAGCTCGCGTAGAAACCCTTCGCGCTCGCGGGGATTCACCAAACCGCAGCCGCGCGCCTCCACTCCCCGGTTCGCCACCAGTGTCGAGCAGGAGAGCGCCGGATACTTCTTCCTTTCGCTGACAAACGTATCCAGCAGGGGTGCGTTGCGCCAGTCGAACATCTCATAGGCGTCGTAGCCCAATCGAGCCAGCAAACCCAACGCCTCGGCCACCGGCATACCACCCATCATCCCCCACGTAACTGAAAGCCGCAGGCCTTTCTCGCCGGGAAGATTCGCCCGTATCTCCGCAGGAAAACGCGCGAGTGCAAGGGAGCCACCCGCCAGACCCAAAAAGGAACGACGATTCATGATGATTCTCCAGCTAAAGAAAATTTGCCTGCCGCGGCCTCTATTCTATTGCGGTAAACTGCCCGCTGCAATCGCAAACCCCTGAAGCACGCGGAGGGATTTTATGTCCCAGGCAATCATCACAACCATTCTGGCCCTGCTGCTGACCGCAGGCACCGTCTTCGCTCCGGCCCAGAGTTCTGAATTAAAAACCGAATTGATCGCGTCTTTTGAGTCGCCGGCGGAAATTCGGCATATCAAAACGGTCGACGCTCAGATCGCGCCAATCGAAGAACACGCGACCGACGGCAAACAAGCTCTCAAGATTGACTTCAAGCAAGCGCGAAAACCCGCCTTGCAGTTCACCTCCGGTGACAAGCCCTGGGATTGGCGCGCCTTCGGCGCTCTGGCTTTCGATTTGACGAACCCCTCGGACGCCGAGATTAGCTTTGGGGTTCGCATTGAAGACGACCCCGCCGCGGACGACAATCACCATAGCGTGAGCGGCCACTCGACAATCGGCCCGCATCAGTCGGTGAGTTACTCCTATCCACTGGGGCCGACCATGCCGATGGAGAACGGCATGCGCGGCGGCCCGCCTTTCCCGGGGATCGAGCCCATCATCTACGCCTCGTTCCAGCGCGTGGACGAAGGGCACGTGACGGCGTTCCAAATCTATCTCGATCGCCCCACTGCGCCCCGCACGCTCATCTTGGACAACGTTCGCCTGCTGCCGCCAGTTTCTTACGAGGGAATCGTCGACGCCTTCGGTCAGTACACGCGCGCCGACTGGCCGGGCAAGGTGAAGGATGAGAGTGATCTCGCCCGCCGCCGCGTCGCAGAGGAAGCGCAGATTCAGGCTGCGCCGACGCTCCCCGATCGCGACGAATTCGGAGGATGGGCTTCCGGTCCCCAGCTTACGCCCACCGGCTTCTTCACGACCGTCAAGCGCGACGGCAAGTGGTGGCTGGTGACCCCCAGCGGCCATCTGTTTCTCTCGCTCGGGGTGGACACCATCGGCTTGACCGAAGGCCCCACGATGATCGAAGGCCGCGAGAAGATATTCACGTGGCTGCCCACCCAAAGCGATCCTCTCGCCAAGCACTTCGGCCACACCGCGGAAGTTCTCTACGGACCGACCAAGAAGGGGCGCACCTTCAACTTCTATTCTGCCAACTTGCAGCGCAAGTACGGTGCGGATTGGCACTCCCGGTTTCGCTCGGTCGCCCTCGACCGCTTGCGCGCCTGGGGTTTCAACACCATTGCCAACTGGTCCGATCCGGCGCTCTACGAGCTGAAGAAGGTACCGTACACTGCCACCATCGATCTCTCCGGCGATTACGCGCGCGTGGCCAGCGGTCAAGACTACTGGGGAAAGATGCACGATCCCTACGATCCGAAATTCGCCGCCGCGGTCGATAAGAGTATTCGCGACACGGTCGTGCGCTTTCGCGACGACCCCTGGTGCCTTGGCTACTTCATCGACAATGAGATTTCCTGGGGCTCGGGCGAAAGCGACCGTGGCCACTTCGGCCTCGCCTATGGGACGCTCGCGGAAGGCAAAGATTCCCCCGCCAAGCGCGCCTTCGTCGAGCAGTTGAAGCTGCACTACGGCAAGCTCCAAAACCTGAACCGCGCCTGGAAGACGAACTTCTCCTCGTGGACGGCGCTGCTCAATCAGCCCTTCAAGCCGGAAGGTGCGCTCACCCCGCAAATGCGCCAGGACTTCGCCGACTACCTCAAGAAATTCGCGCAACAGTATTTCAGTATCATTCGTGAGGCGCTGCGGAAATACGACCCGAACCATCTCTACCTCGGTTGCCGTTTCGCCTGGCGCACGCCGGAAGCGGTCGCCGCGGCGGCGGAATACTGCGATGTGGTGAGCTTCAACATTTACCGCTCGCGCGTGGACGCCCAAGAATGGGAATTCACGCAAGGTCTTCATAAACCGGTTATCATTGGCGAGTTCCATTTTGGGGCTTTGGATCGAGGCATGTTCCACACCGGCCTGGTCTCGACTCCCAACCAGCAGGCCCGCGCTACGATGTACCGCGACTACATTCGCAGCGTCGTGGACAATGCCGCGTTCGTTGGTTGCGCGTGGTTCGAATACTCCGACGAACCGCTGACGGGCCGCGTCTACGACGGCGAGAACTACAACATCGGATTCGTCGATGTGACGGACTCGCCGTACCCTGAAATGATCGAGGCCGCCAAAGCCGTCCACGCTGAAGCCTACAAGCGACGGCTGGGAATGTAGGGAGGATTTTGGATTTTAGATTTCGGATTTCGGATTTTCGATTTTCGATTTTTGCCTTTTGATTTTTGACTTTTGATTTTCCTTTTGGCCTTTGGATTTCTTCGTCTCCTCATGAACGAGCTGCTCTTCACGTCAGCCACCGCCATCGCGCGCGCGATTCGAGAGAAGCAGGTTTCCTCCGAGGAATTCGTGCGCGCCTGCATCGAGCGCATTGAAACGGTCAACCCCAAGCTCAACGCCGTCGTACAACTGCCCGCCGAGGCGGCCCTCGAAGCAGCGCGCGCGGCCGACCGGGCGCTCGCCCGCGGCGAAGTGAACGGCCCTCTGCACGGCGTCCCCTTTACGCTCAAGGACGCCATCGAAACCGCCGGCGTCATCTGCACGGGCGGGACGCTGGGCCGCGCCGCCTACGTTCCCAGCGAGGACGCGACCATCGTCAAGCGCCTGTCCGCCGCAGGCGGAATCCTGCTCGGCAAAACCAATTGCCCCGAGCTTGGCTGGGCTTGGGAAAGCGACAACCTCATTTATGGCCGCACCAACAATCCCTATGACCTTGGGCTCTCGCCCGGCGGCTCGAGTGGTGGCGAGTCGGCGATCATCGCCGCGGGCGGCTCGCCGCTCGGGTTCGGAAGCGATGCCGGCGGCAGTGTCCGCTTCCCCGCGCACTGCACGGGGATCGCCAGCATCAAACCGACTTCCGGGCGCGTTCCCCGCACGGGCCACTTCCCCGGGCCGGGCGGGACGCTCGACAGTCTCTGGCAGATCGGCCCACTGGCACGTTTTGTGGAAGACCTGGCCTTGGTGCTGCCGATCGTCTCCGGCGTCGATTGGCACGATGCGGCGATTGCTCCCGCGCCGCTTCTCGATCCGCGCTTCGTCGAGATCCCTAACCTGCGCGTGGCGTTCCACACGGACAACGGCGTCGTTCGCCCCACACGCGAGACCGCGCAGGCGGTAGCCAAGGCGGCACAGGCACTCTCCGCGGCGGGCGCCCGGGTTGATGAAATCCGCCCACCGGGCATCGACCAAACGTACGAAATTTACCTGAATCTCTTTTGCGCCGACGGCGGCGCCGGCATCGAAGCGTTGCTTCGCGCGGCGGGAACCACGCGCGTTCATCCGTTGATGCAGCGCGTGCTGGAGATTCAGCGCGCCAACGCCCTGACGACGGCCGAGTTCGGCAGCCTGGTCACACGCTGGGACGCCTTCCGCAGTTCAATGCTTTCGTTCATGGAACGCTACGACGTCGTGCTCTCGCCGGTGTGCGCGTTTCCCGGAATGGTTCACGGCTCGACCTACGACATCCTCGAGGCGTTCAGCTACACGATGACCTACAACCTGACAGGCTGGCCGGCGGCCGTGGTTCGCGCCGGAACTTCGCCGGAAGGACTGCCCATCGGCGTTCAGGTTGTGGCGCGGCCGTGGCGCGAAGACGTCGCGCTCAGCGTGGCGCAATTCCTCGAAGGCGCGCTGGGCGGTTTCCACCCACCAGCGCTTTAGAGGCGACCAGCCAACGACCGGGCAACGTCGCGGTTGACTTTTCGCCCGTCATTATTCACCATGTACAGACTCGGGCTTGGAGGTGCAAATGTCACAAGAGAATTCTGTCCCCGTGGGGAAACTGATTCTGATTCCAGCGCTGATCACTCTGGGCGTCTCGATTCTGCGCCTGGTGGGTGAGCTGCAAAACTGGCCGACGCTCCTGTTCAGCCGTGAAGCGGGCGGCGGCGGGGCCATCGTGGGAATCAGCTGGCTGCCCATCATCTTTGGGATCTATTTCGCGCTCAAGCTGGCGGGCGCCGGCGCCGGCCCCGCAAGTCTGGGCAAGGCGTTCGGATTCACCGCCCTGGGACTGGTGTTGATGGTGGGCGGAGGCTTCCTGGCCGCCACCTCTCTATCCGGCGGCGTGAAGCTGGCGGCGGGGTTCGTGTTGATCGCGGTCGCGGCCGTCATCCCGCTCAAAGGCTGGCCCAGCCTCGCGAAAACGCTGCTGGCCTATGGCTATGCGGCGCGTATTCCGGTGCTCATCATCATGTTCTTCGCCCTGCGCGGCAGTTGGGGGACACACTATGATGGATTGCCTCCCGACTTTCCCAAGGGGGGATTCTTGGCAACCTTCTTCATGGTCGGTGTCCTGCCGCAGATGATTCTCTGGATCGCCTTCACCGTGATCGTGGGAATGCTTGTAGGCTCCATCACCGCCGCCGTCGCGCGCCGCGGCAAGACTGTCGCGCCGGCCACATAACCACGGCACGCTTCGGGTGCAGACAAAGCCCACGGTCATCCGTCAGCTGACGGACTGACCGCGGCTACACGCTCGCTTCAGGCGGAACGAGAGATCGCGAAATTCCCCTCGCAGGCACTCCTCACCCCCAAAGTCGCCCCAGGGTCAAGGCGCACTTCCCCCTCAGCCTCAGTCTTTGATTGCGATCGGGGGATGCTTCCTCAGCTCGACGTAGGCGGGGAACTCGCTGATCTTTTTCAGGTCGGGGTCGTCATCCATCGCCTTCTGGTCATTGAAGCCATCTTCGAGGGCGCGGCGCAAATAGCGCACGGCTTCCTCGGCCCGGCCTTTGGAGGCGAAGACTTTGGCCATGAGGAAAAAGAACTTCGCGTCGGCGGCCCGCGCCTGCATTACGGTTCCCACAGAGGAGTGCTCGGTCAGCACATTGGGGTCGAGAGTGATCGCCGTTTGATATTCCTCGACCGCCTCTTTGAACTTCTTCCTTTGATAGTAGGCCGTCCCCAGATTGGTGTGAAAGGAGGCGTTCGCGGGATTCAGCTTGATGGCCTGACGGTAATACTTGATGGATTTTTTCGCATTGTTGTTCAGGTAGTAGGTGGTGCCCAGGTTGTTCCAGGGTTCGGCGAAATTGGCATCGAGGCGCATCGCCTCTTTGTAAGCCTTGCGCGCGGCGGAGTAGTCCATGAGATGCTGGTAGGCGATTCCCAGCTTATTCCATATGGGTGGGTTCTTCCGTCCCGCCGCTGTCAGGGCGCGGCGGTAATAGTCCACCGCATCGGAGTAGGATTTTCTGGCCATGAAGATATCGGCTCGGTCGGTCAGCGAGAGGGTCGCGGGCTTTGCAACCTGTTGCGCAGGAGGATCGGGGGTAAGAACGGGAGCAGGAAGATCGGGTGAAACGAGTTTTTCTTCGCCCTGCGGGCTCGCCCCCAGGACTACACACGCCAGAGTGAGCAGGCAGCCTGCCACGATCCACAGTATCAGGATACGGATTCGCGTTCTCATAGTTCACCTTCATTCCAGCGAGGACGAATTTCGGGCGCCATCGAGGCTTGCTCCTCCTGCTACTGCTCGGCTTTCTTGGGAGGAGGAGTTTCGGTTTTGGGGGACTTGTCCTTTCCCTTAAAGATTGAGAGGAACTTGCCCACGATTCCTTTTTTCTTTGCCTGCGGCGGCGGGGGCGGGTTGGCTGCCGGGGCAATCGGGCCGCCTACGGAACGAGGCGGCGCGCCCGGCGGCAAGGGCACTGCCGACGGCAACGCCGTAGCGGCGGGGGGAGGCGTGGCTCTGCCAATCTGGAATATCCGGCTCAGGATTCCCGCAGCGCCGGCTCGGGAAGGGCCCGTTGCGACCGGCTCGGTGCCGGCAATGAAGACTTCATCGCGCGTTTGCATGGAGTCCGAAGTGGCAAGTTGGTTGGAGCGGGCATCCAGCGTCGCGGTTACGACGCCTTCGGGGGGAGCGAAGGGTTGCGGATCGCTGTAGTCGGGAATCGCCACGGCGCGCTTCATAAACTCGGTCCACACCGGCAAGGCCGACGCCGCGCCGGAGAGCCGGAGCTCGCGGTCGTCATCATAACCCACCCAGACCACGGCCAAAAGGTTTGTCGTGAATCCGGCAAACCAGCCGTCGTGCGAAGTCCCGGTTTTCCCCGCCGCCGGAACCGTCAGGCCGCGGCTGCGCACGCCCGCCGCCGTCCCGTTCTCGACCACGCTTTGCATCAGGCTCACCATCAGGTAGTTGACGCGCGGGTCGAGCACGGGCCGCGTCTCCTCGGGGCTGCGCCAGAGGGTGCGGCCCGCCGAGTCCCGCACCGTCAGGATGAAGCGCGGCCCGACATACTGGCCTTTGTTGGCAAACACCGTGTACGCGCCCGCAATCTCCAGTGGCGTGGCCACGTAGGCGCCGAGCGCCAGCGCCGGCGTCGCCAGCAGGTCGTTATTGACGCCCGCCGATTCCGCCAGCCGCCTTACCTTGTCGTAACCCACCATCTCCGCCAGCCGCACGGTGGCCACGTTGAGAGAGTGGGCCAGCGCTTGCCGCACCGAGACCGGCCCATGGTACTCCTTCTTGTAATTCTCCGGCTCGTAGGGCTGGTCGCCAAACTGGAAAGTGGTGGGCTCGTCCACCAGGATGGTGGCCGGAGTCACCAGCGGCTGAGATCCGTCCACTGCCGAGCTCAGCGCGGTCGCGTACACGAAGGGTTTGAAGGAAGACCCGGGCTGGCGTTTGGCCAGCACGTGATTCAACTGGCTGAGGCCGTAGTTACGCCCGCCCACCAGAGCGCGCATGGCGCCGGTGGCGGGGTCAATCGCCACCAGCGCCAGTTGCGGCTGATTGGGGTCCTCGGGCTCATCTTTGGGGCGGCGACGCTTTTTCAGTTCCTTGTCAACTTCCGCCATCCCCACTTGCACGGCTTCCGAAGCCGCGCGCTGCAGGTCGAGGTCGAGCGTCGTATAGACCCGATAACTTTCTGAGAGCAGGTTGCGCTCGGGAAACTGCGCCAGCAATTGGTCCTTCACCATGTCAACAAAGAATGGCGCCTGGCTGCCTTCCACGTTCTGTTGGGCGAGCCCGAGCGGCGCGCCCGAAGCTCGCTCGGCCTCGACGGGCGGAATGAAGCCCACGTCGAGCATGCGCCGCAAGACAAAATTCCGGCGCCCCAGCGCCCGCCCCGGATACTTGTAGGGCGAGTCACGATTGGGGCCGTGGATCAGTCCCGCCAGCAGCGCCGCTTCCGGCAGCGACAGGCTGCTCACATCCTTGTTGAAGTAAGCGCTCGCCGCCTCGCCCACGCCATAAATCGAAAAGCTGCCGCGCTGGCCGAGATAGATCTGATTGGCGTACATCTCGAAGATTTGCTCTTTGCTCAGCCGCTGCTCCATGAGGAGGGCAATGAAGATCTCGGTCGCCTTGCGGCGGAGGGTGCGCTCGGGAGTCAGGAAGAAATTCCTCGCCAGTTGCATCGTGAGCGTGCTGGTGCCGCGAATGCGGTCTTCGCCGTGCACCCCCGACAGCGCGGCGGCGAAAATGCGATACACATTCACGCCCGAGTGCGAGAAGAAGCGGTGGTCCTCGGTGGCCAGGATGGCGTTGATGAGCGGCTTGGGAAGGTCCTGATAGCGCACCAAGCGCCGCTTGCCGCGATTGCGGTCGAAGAGAGTGGTGATGACTTCCGGTTCGAGATGGTAACTCGGAAGTTGTCCCGGAGGGTCAAGGGAAGCGATGGAAACCACTCTTCCATCGCGGAAGCCCAGGGCGGCGGGGCCCTCACGGACCTGTTCTCCCTGATAGAAGGAGAGCGGACCCGGGCGAATCTCCAGCCGGTCACTAGCCAGCCGGTAGGTCCCGACTTCCGACCCGCCGCTTCCCTCCGCGTAGAGGGCCCGGCGCAGGCGCGCGGCAACATTCGCGGGATTCCCCGCCTGGCCCAGCTTGACTTCAACCGGCGCGGCAAAGACCAGTGAGGCGTTCTCGAAGACTTCCCCGCTCAGCCGCGCGTCGACCAGCCGCGAGAAGCGCACGTAGAAATAAACGAAGACCCCGGCCCCGGCGAGGAAAACCACTAGCGCCGACGCCCAAAGCGCCTTTTTCCATCGGGTGAGACCGTGGCGTTTCGCGGGACGGGCTTCGCCGCCGGAAGCGGACGGTTTTCGGGACGAAGATGGTCGGCTGGCTGGCACGCGTTATAACTGCCGGTTCTGAGCCGAAGGCGTGAAGTGGAGGTTGAGTGTGTAAACCTTGAGGTCTACGGGAACGGTGTAGTCAACATCCACCTTGACGCCCCCGCCCACCTCAATCTTCACGTTTTCAGGGTCTACGGGGAGGTCCAGATCCTTCGCCTTCGCGAGGATGTGGTTCCGGATGGCGTCGACCGGTGTGCGCTGGGCGACCCAGAAGGGGTTCTGCTGCTGGATGTAATCCTGGAGCTCGTAGCTATTGACATAGACGGGGATGATTTTGATGCCGCAGTACAAGACCGCCACCAGGAACGCAATCGAGAGGTAGGCCTTGACTTGGCCACTGCCGGAGTCTGACCGTCGCATCGTTTCCCCCTGTGGGCTGGGCAAGATCGGGCGGTAGCGGAATTACCTCCCCAACAAGAGCGGTATCACGGTGTCCAGCTTAGCATCCTGAATCTGCTTTGTCGAGCGCTGGAAGATTTCCACCAGCCCCTGCTCGAGCTTGCGTTTTCCGACCGTGACGCGCAACGGGACTCCGATCAAATCCGCGTCCTTGAACTTCACGCCGGGGCGCTCGGCGCGGTCGTCGAAAAGGACGTCGAGGGAGGCGGCGCGCATCTCTTCGTAGAGCTTCTCCGCTGTGGCGCGCACTTTTTCGTCGTCCATGTTGGCGGCCGTCAGAATCACCTCGAAAGGAGCGATCGAGCGCGGCAGGAACATGCCGTCGGCATCGCGGTTCTGCTCCGCCGCGGCGCTTAGAATACGTTCCAGCCCGATGCCATACGAGCCCATCACCAGCGGAACTTCCTTCCCGCTGGCGTCGAGCACCGCCGCGTGCATGGCTTCCGAATAGCGCCGGCCCAGCTTGAAGACGTGACCCAGCTCGATGCTCTTGGTCAGGACGAGCGTGCGCCCGCATCGCACGCAGCCGTCGCCCGGGTTCACGGCGCGGATGTCCGCATATTCGGCGGTGAAGTCGCGGCCGGGGATTACGTTGTGAAGATGAAAGCCATCACGGTTGGCGCCGCTAATCATGTTCCGGCGCCCCGCCAGCACGCGGTCGGCGATGATCCGCACACCCTTCAGACCGGCTGGCCCGAGCGAACCGAGTTGCGCGCCGTGCAGCTTGAGCGCTTCGTCAGGTGTGGCGGGCCGGAACGTTGCGGTGCCCAGCACCGCCGCAAGTTTCGTTTCACTCAGCGAATGGTCGCCGCGCAGCAGCAGAACCACGGGCTGACTTTCCGCCATGAAATCGAGCGTCTTGATCAACCGCGCCGGACTCTCGCCCGTGAACTGGGCAAGGTCATCAATGGTCTTCATGCCGGGCGTGGCGAAGGGCTCGGGAGCCGCGTCGCCGGCCGGGTCGGTGATGGGCGTCGGCACGGATTCGGCTTTCTCCAGGTTGGCGGCAAAACCGCATTCGCAATGCGCCACCCAGTCTTCGCCCGAATCCGCCGGCGCCGTAAATTCGCTCGACACTTTCCCGCCCATCATGCCCGAGTAAGCATCGACGTGCAGAAACCGTAAACCGCTGCGTTCGAAGATGCGCCGGTAAGCGTCCACGTGCTTGTCGTAGCTCACGTCGAGCCCGGCGTCGTCCAGGTCAAATGAATAGGAATCCTTCATGGAGAACTGCCGCAGGCGCAGCAATCCGGACTTCGGCCGTGGCTCGTCGCGGAACTTTTCCTGGATCTGGTACCAGATCTGCGGCAACTGCTTGTAGGAACGCAGCTCGCCGCGCGCGATGTTGGTCATCTCTTCTTCGTGAGTCATGCCCAGACACATGTCGTGGTCGGTGCGGTCCTTGAACTTGAACATCACGTCCACGGAATCCCAGCGCCCGGTTTCTTTCCAGAGTTCCGCCGGGTTCAGCGCGGGCAGATAAAACTCCTGGCCGCCGA
>CAZTHM010000055.1:0-13146 GCA_964613505.1 uncultured Acidobacteriota bacterium
AAGCGTCCGTGGTGTTCCAATCCGGCTTCACGGCCAACGCTGGAACCGTGCAGGCCATCCTCGGCAAGGAAGACGTCATTATTTCCGATGAACTCAACCACGCCTCGATCATCGACGGCTGCCGGCTCTCTCGCGCCGAGATCAAGGGGTTTCCACACAAGGACCTCGACGCGTGCGAAAAGATTCTGAAAGATCTTGGCGGCCGCAACTGCCGCAAACTGCTGATCACCGACGGCGTCTTTTCGATGGACGGCGATATTGCGCCGTTGCCGGGGTTGGTGGGGCTGGCAGAAAAATACGGCTGCATCATGATGATTGACGACGCGCACGCCTCGGGTGTGCTCGGCCGCAACGGGCGGGGGACTGTGGACCATTACAACCTCCACGGGCGCGTCGACATCCAGGTGGGAACACTCTCCAAAGCCATCGGGGCGCTGGGCGGATACGTCTGCTCGACGCGCGACACCATTGAGTTTCTCTATCATCGCGCCCGGCCGTTCCTCTTTTCGACTTCGCACCCGCCTTCCGTCGCCGCCACCTGCCTGGCGGCATTCGAGGTGCTGGAAGAGGAGCCGGAGCGCATCGCGACGCTCTGGGCGAACACGCGGTTCTTTAAGGAAGGTCTGAAAAACCTCGGCTTCAACACCGGCCTGAGCGAAACGCCGATTACGCCGATCATCGTCGGCGACGCAGCGCTGGCCCACCAGTTCTCGCGCGAGCTGTTTGCCGAAGGCGTCTTCGCCATGAGCATCGGCTTTCCCACCGTCCCCAAAGGCAAGGCGCGCATCCGCACCATCGTCACCGCTACCCACACGGAACAGGAATTGACTCAGGCCCTCCAGATTCTTGCGAGCGTGGGAAAGAAACTGGGAATCATTTAGTGTGCACCGACTACAGAACTATTCATCCGGATTGCCCACTCCACCTGGTTTGACTTCATTCTTTCGCAGCGGGTACCATCGGTCTGTGAAACCCGGACAGGTTTTTCGAGTCGTTCTTCTTGCGGCTGCTCTCCTGCTGCCTCTTTCCGCTAATATCCCAGGCTTGTCCGCACAGGATTCCGAGGCTGCGGCAGTAGACCAAATCGGTTCGAGGCTCGAGGCTGGACAGGTCGAGGGCGCAGCCGGTGAGGCAAAGCGGGCGATCGAACGATTCCCGCAATCGTCCCCACTCCATCAATTACTCGGTGCGGCGCTGTTCAAAAAAGGCGCGAATGCGGAAGCGCGCGCGGCGTTCCAACGCGCCATCGAGCTTGACCCGAAAGTCCCGCAGAACTATTTCAACCTGGCACTCGTTGATTTGAGCGACCACAAACCCGCCGAAGCCGTGAAGTCGCTGGAGGCGTCGTTGAAGCTCGATTCGGGGAACGCCCAGGCGCGTGTGCTGCTCGGCCGCGCCTATCACAACCTGAACCGGACGCTGCCCGCCATCGAGCAGTTCAAGAAAGCGCTCGAAGTTTCTCCGCAGCTTCCGATGGCCCACTATCACCTGGGATTTGCTTACCAGAGCCAGGGAAATTCGGCCGCGGCACTCGAGGAATATGAAAAAGAAATCCAGCAGAACCCGAATTTCTACGAACCCTACTGGCTGGCGGGGAACATTGAACTCGGCCGAGGGAACCTGGACGCGGCGGAGGCGCTGTTTCGCAAAGGAATCAGCTTGAGGCCGCAGGCAATCGAACCGCCGTACGGATTAGCGCGCGTGCTCGTGGCGCGCCAGCAGTTCGCCGAAGCCGAAGCGGCGCTGCGCAAGGTCATCGAACTCAAGCCCGACCACGTCGAAGCGCACTACGCGCTGGCGCGAACCTATCAGCAGTTGGGCAAGCAGGACGATGCCGCAAGGGAACTCAAGGTTGTGGCCGACCTGCACGCCCGTAGCTCCAATCGCAAGTCGGGAATTGCCGGCAGCCAGATTCAGTAGGGGCGCATCAAGATACGCACTTGCAGGCCAGGGCCGAGACCCAAAATCCAAGTGAGATCGCACGCCATCAAAACGCTCGTCACACTGACGCTGGTCACGGCCGCCGTGATGGCGCAGCGCCCCGCCGCCGCCCCCTTACAGAAGCGCAGCACACCGAAGTTGACTTCTTCGCAGGCTCCCGCGCGCGCCGACCAGCTCGTTGAAGTTGCAGCGCAGGCCGGCATCCGGTTTACGCTGACGAGCGGCGGGCTGGAGAAACGCTACATTATCGAGGCAAAGGGCGGCGGTGGCATCGCTTGGATTGATTACGATAACGACGGGTATCCCGACCTTCTACTCGTGAACGGCTCGACGTTCGAGCACTGGAAACGCAGCGACAGCCCACGCTCGCGGCTCTATCACAACCACCGCGACGGAACGTTTACCGACATCTCGACTGGCTCCGGACTCCACCACACGGGGTGGGGCATGGGCGTGTGCGTCGGTGATTACGACAACGACGGATTCGGCGATCTCTACGTCACGTACTACGGCGGAAACGTTCTCTACCGGAACAACGGCAACGGAAGCTTCCGCGATGTCACGGAGAAGGCCGGCGCGCGCGGCCACGGCTGGGGAATGGGCTGCGCGTTCGGCGACCTCGACAACGACGGCCGGCTGGATCTTTACGTAGCCAATTATCTTGCAGTTGATATTAACCAATTAGGTGAGCCGGGCAGCGCGCCCAATTGTACTTACCGCGGCATCGCAACTTTTTGCGGGCCACGCGGCTTGGCAGGGAGCCGCGACGTTCTCTACCACAACAATGCCGACGGCACTTTTGCAGACGTCACCGAGAAGGCCGGCATCGATTCGGGCGAATATTTCGGCCTCGGCGTGGTGATGGGTGATTACGATCGCGACGGCCGTCTGGACATCTACGTCGCCAACGATTCGACGCCCAGCTCGCTCTATCACAACAATGGCGACGGGACTTTCACCGACGTGGGCCCGCAGGCCGGGGTTGCTTACAGCGGCGAGGGCCAGGAACAGGCGGGCATGGGAATCGACTTCGGCGACTACGATAACGACGGCTGGCCGGATTTGGTGAAAGGGAATTTCTCCGACGACACGAAAAACCTTTATCACAACAACCGGGATGGGACGTTCACAGACCAAACCTATCAAGCCGGGCTCGGCGACGTCGGCTGGCTCTTCACGACTTTCGGCGCGAAGTTCCTCGACTACGATAACGACGGCTGGAAGGACATTCTGCTGGCGAATGGGCAGACGTTCCCGCAAATGGACCGCTACGCGACGGGCATCACCTACGCCGAGCGCAACCTGCTGTTCCACAACCGGCAGGATGGGAAATTCGACGAAGTGGGGCGGCGCGCCGGGCCGGGACTGGCAATCAAGAAAGTTAGCCGGGGCCTGGCCACAGCGGACTACGACAACGACGGCGACCTGGAAATCATGGTCAGCAACATGAACGACTCGCCCGACCTGCTCCGCCACGCGCGCAAGAACTCCCATCACTCGATTCTCGTAAAGCCTATTGGGACGCGCAGCAATCGGGACGGGATCGGAACGAAGGTCCTCGTCGTGGCCGGAGGGCTCGCGCAATACGACGAGGTCCGCAGCGGAGGGAGCTATCTATCTTCAAGCGACCTGCGTCTACATTTTGGGCTGGGCGTCGCCACGCGCATCGACCGGCTGGAGCTGACTTGGCCGAGCGGGCAGAAAGACGTTGTTGAAAACCCGCCGCTGGACTGCATTCTGGTGGTCAAAGAGGGGGAGGGTCTGGTCACAAGCAAGTCCTTCCAAAAGCCCCGGCCAGCGGCCTTAAGAAGGCTGAAAGGTAAAGGATGAAGGTTGAAGTATGAAAGCATCAAATCATGACCAGGTTGCGTTTCATGTTTCATCCTTCATCCTTCACACTTCATACTTTCTTTTTGTCCTCTCTGCATTCGTGTCGCCGACGTTGGCAGGCGCCGGTGAATACAGTCAGATTTCTCACTACAAGGCAGCGCTGTTCTGGCGCGGGACGCTTTACGTGGAGACCCGCATCGGCGACGTAAAGGTTGAGGGTTGGGACAAGCCGGACGTTGAAATCGAGGCCGAGAAAGTGGTGCAAGCGGGTTCGGAAGCGCGTGCCCGGCGGCTCTTCGACCAGATCAAAATCCAACTAACGGAGAATGGCGAGGAAGTATTTCTGCGTACGCTCTATCCCCCGCGCCGGCCCTGGCGGCTTTTCCGCGGGGCGACGAAACTTTCCGCGAATCTCCGCATCCGGATGCCTTACGAGGCCAAACTCACCCTCAAGTGTGTGGATGGCGACGTTCGCGTGCGCGGCATCGTGGGGAATCAGCGGATTCGCGTCAGCTACGGGGATGTTGAGGTTTCTGTTCCGTCGGTCGATCGCCTGCATTCCCTGGACGCCCGCTCGTTCCTGGGTTACGTTCAGAGCGATCTGCACGGCGAAAACAGCGCGGGCTGGGGCCGCCGAGTTTCGTTCTTCAACACGGATGGCCAGCAGGACATCCACGTTCGCGTGCGCATGGGCGGAGTTTATGTTTATGGTTATGAGAGGTAGGATGTGACCCGATTGAAGACTGCTCAGAAGAAGAGCGCCGTTGCTGAGCGCGCGGCAGCGCCAAAGCTGCAGATCCACCCGCTGACTCCAGCGCGATGGCGCGACCTCGAAGCGCTCTTCGGCGAGCGCGGAGCCTGTGGCGGCTGCTGGTGTATGTACTGGAGACTGACCCGATCGGATTACGAAAGAAAAAAGGGAGCGGGGAACAAGAAGGCTTTTAAGAAAGTTGTGGACTCGGGCCCGCCGCCGGGATTGCTCGCTTATACTGACGGCAAGCCCGTAGCCTGGTGCGCGATTGGTCCGCGGGAAATCTATCCCGCCCTGGAACGCTCCCGGGTCCTGGCGCGAATTGACGACGCACCTGCGTGGTCGGTGACCTGCTTTTTCGTGGCGCGACCTTTCCGGCGCCAGGGAGTTACGGTCGAGTTGCTGAAAGCGGCCACGGCGTTCGCGCGCAAAAATGGCGCGGGCGTCGTTGAAGGATATCCCGTCGAGCCACGCAAAGGCCGCATGCCCGACGTGTTTGCCTACACGGGCTTGCCATCGGCTTACCGTAAGGCGGGGTTTATGGAAGTCCTTCGACGCTCGGAAACCCGGCCCATCATGCGGTATAACATTGGAAACCGTTGAGGCGCGCCCCACAATCAAACGTCGCGAGGCGGTCAAGGAGAACAGCATGGAACATCCGGGAGGTTACGACGATTATCCCTTCGTCGCGGAATTCTACGACTACGTCGTGCCGTATCGGGAACGGCAGGACATAAATTTCTTTGTGGAACTGGCGAACCAGGCGGCACCTCCAGTCCTGGAGATCGGCTGCGGCACGGGACGGGTCCTGATCCCCACGGCACGCGATGGCGTGGAAATCGTGGGACTGGACTCATCGGCCTCGATGCTGGCGATCTGCCGCGAGAAGTTGGCGCACGAACCCACCGAAGTCCAGGCCCGCGTCAAGCTGGTTGATGCCGACATGCGGCAGTTTGACTTGGGGCGAGAGTTCCCCTTGGTGACGATTCCGTTCCGGCCGTTTCAGCATCTGATTTCCCTCGATGATCAGCTCACCTGCCTCGCAACCGTCCGCCGTCATCTGGTGCCGGGCGGAAAGTTGGTGCTGGACCTGTTCAACCCTTCCTTGCCGCATCTGGTGGACGACCGTCTACTCGAGGACTTCAATCGCGAGCCGCCTTTCACCATGCCGGACGGCCGCAAAGTTCTGCGGCGGCACCACATCCTGGCGCGCGATCTCTTCAAGCAGACGCAGGACGTCGAGCTCATTTACCGCGTGACCTATCCGGACGGCCGCGAGGAGCGCATGGTGTCCCGTTTTACGATGCGCTATCTGTTCCGCTTCGAGGCCGAGCATCTGCTGGTTCGTTCGGGATTTGAGGTGGAAGCGGTCTACGGGGACTACGACAAGAGCCCGTACGGCTTGAAGTATCCGGGTGAGCTTATTTTCATTGCCCGCAAACGTTAGCGCTCCTTTGCTGGATCGGTGCAGGATGGCCTCCACTTTCTGCAGTCCCTGCAGGGGGCATAACGCGCAAGTGTGCCGGCCGAGCCGAATAAAACCTGCAAGAGAATCCGCAAGGTCGCTCAGCCTTCCGCTGCCGGAGCGCCCAACAAAAAACTCCTGGGCGCCAGGTGGCAGCCAGGAGTCATCAGCCCCGATGCCTCGGGACGGTTTTGGCGAACGCCATCGCCTTTGATGCTGCTATTATACCGCAGATTAGGGTGTGAGCAGGCGCGCTCACACGCCATGCGACAGCGTGAATCAAACACCGAGGAAAGAAAAGATCCGATGATCGGTCGGACCCTGGGACCACAGAAATGAGAACGCGCCAATCCACTTCTCGGCTGATTGTGCTGTCCGTGGACGGCATGCACCCGAACTTCTACCGGCGGGCGCGGGATGTTGGAGTCAAGATTCCAAACATCCTCGGGCTGGTGGAATCCGGCGCCAGCGCCGATGCCGTCGAGAGTGTCTATCCTTCCACGACCTACCCGGCGCACGCGACGCTGGTTACGGGCGTCTCTCCGCGCGTGCATGGAATCTACAGCCATCTCACATCGCTCGACCCCACCGAAACCGCGCGCCCGTGGCATTGGTTCGCTCAGGCGCTGGACGTTCCGGCGATTTGGACGGTGGCGAGGGTTGAGGGTTTGAAGACGGCCGCCATTAGCTGGCCGGTAAGCGCGGGTGCGCCGATTCACTACAACCTGCCTGAAATCTGGAACCCCAGCGCTGCCAAGCCGCACGAGGATTTCCAGACGGTGGCGCAGCATTCGACACCGGGACTCTACGAGGAACTCCTAGCAGTTCTGGGGCACGCTCTGGGGCGCGTGAAGCCGGATCGTCTCCGCACCGAGGCGGCGCTCTACTTGATGAAAAAATACCAGCCCAGCCTCGTTCTGTTGCACTTTGTGGAATACGATTTTCAGGCGCACCGGTTTGGGCCGGCGTCCCGCCAGGCCTTGGCAGCGCTGGAAGAAACCGACACGGAAATCGGCCGGCTGCGCGAGGCTGCCGGCGAGCGCGGCGAAGTTACGTTCGTCATCCTCTCCGACCACGGATTTGTCCCCGTCGAGAAGGAAATTGCGCCGCTCGTCGTCCTCGCGGAGGAGGGTCTGTTTGGCAAACATGCGGGCCGCAAACCGGAACTGCAGCGGTTGGGGGCTGTCCAGGCCGGAGGTTCGTTTGCACTCTACTGGCTTGAAGAGCCGTCGACGGAGGACCGCCAGGCACTGGACCGGGCGGTCACTCGGCTTCGCAAAACCGGCGCCCTTGCAGAGGTCGTGGGTCGCCACACGCTGGAATTACTGGCGGCCGACCCGGACGCCGAATTGATGCTCGACGCATCGCCCGGCTACTGCTTCTCGGATCGTTTTCGCGGGCCGGTCGTCCAGAAGACTACGTCCGACCACGGGACGCACGGACACCTTCCTTCTCGCGCGGGCCTGGAGGCATCCTTCATCATCGCAGGGCCAGACGTCGCGCCCGGCAAGAATCTCGGCCGAATTAAACTGACCGACATCGCTCCCACGTTGGCGCAGTGTTTGGGAATCCCGCCCGGTATGCTGGCCAGTGAAAACGAACCTTTGCAGCTCGGGTAGAGTGGCAGGCTCTGCCTGGACCTTTGCTCCGAGACCCAGGCGACACCGTTCCAATCGCGATAGAATGGAAAACGATGGAGATCGTTCCCCCTTCACCAGCCAAGATTGAAGAGTACTTGCGCTCGATGCCGCGCTGGGTCCGCTGGCGCCAATGGGCGAGCGGCCGAAGGTACCGGATCGCGCGCTTCAGCGATCGCGCCACGCCCCTGGTGATCGTTGCCCACTCTTTCCGCGACGCGGCGAAGGCGCGCCAGGTGGCGCTGGGGGTCGAGCAGGATTGGACGGCGGTTCCGCAACCCTGCCGCGACGCCTATGACGAGATTCTGTTCAAGGCGCCGGAGTTGATCGTCGTGCAGCTTCGCCGCAAGAACATCTGCGGCTGCCTGGGACATCGCCACGTCGCCGTGAGAGAGGCTCCCTTCTCCGAGTACCACGAGGCCTTCGGCGGCGCGCGCGTGGGCGAAATGGACATCGCTTACGAGCGCGTCGAAACGTGGTCCGCCCTGCCGCTTTCCGATACTGCGTTGGATGTCAAGTTCCTGGAGGGGCCGCGATTAACGGAGTTCCGAGCCAAACAGTTCCGGCTGAAACTGCTCAGCATCCTTCTGCACGAGACTCATCACCTGGTCGCCTCGAACGAGCCGGAAGAATCCGTGCGCTCCCGCAGCCTCGCCTTCTACCGCGACGCCCTCGCCGCCTACGCCGAGGGTTCCCTCGCGACCCTCTCGCTGACGATTGACCGGTCGTTTTCGCGGTTGGGAGAGTAGCGGACCGTCTGCTCCAGCGTCCTTATTTGCCACCTCGCCCAGGGATCAAAGGATTTCGAGGAATAGTTTTTGCTCGACGGAAAAATGGCTCCTTGCTTACAATGGAGCTTACTTGTCTTTTGAGGGAAGGCCCATCATTAAACGCCGACGGTTCGTAACCCTCTGCGCGGCACTCTTTGTCACGTGTGTGTCGTTTTCGTGTGGCGGAGCGAAGACACGCCCCGTGACGACCCAGATCGTCGTGCTGGGCTTTGACGGCGCCGACCCGAATCTCCTTTCCAAATGGATGAAGGAAGGTAAGCTGCCGAACTTGGCTCGGCTCGCTCAAACCGGAACCTTCAAGCCGCTCGGAACGACCAATCCGCCGGAGTCGCCCGTGGCCTGGGCGGCGTTCGCCACGGGCCTGAATCCGGGCGGAACGGGCATCTTCGACTTCCTCAAACGCGACCCGCAGACCTATCTGCCGGAACTGGCGCTCGTCTCACGCGAGAAGGCCAAATTCCTTTTTGGGCTGATTCCGATCAAGCCGCCCAAAGTGACCAACGAGCGCAGCGGGGTGCCCTTCTACAAAGCCGTGGCCGATGCGGGATTCAAGACCACGGTCATCCGCATGCCCTTGGAGTTTCCTCCCACCGACTTGCCCGGCGGCAAGCTCTGGGCCGGGCTGGGCGTGCCGGATATCCGCGGCACCTGGGGAACGTTTTTCTATTTCGGCTCCGACCTGACGCAGTGGGATGTTGGCGACACCGAGTTCGGCGGCAAGCTCGTCAGGTTGGAAGTGAACGGTAACGAGGCCAAGGCGGAGGTGGAAGGCCCGGTTGATCCCACGTCGGACTCCTACAAGCGCATCGCGGTCCCGGTGCAGTTCAAGGTTTCGCCCGAAGGCAACGCCGTTACCATCAGCCTCGGCGGCCGCTCCGAGACGATTGCAGAGGGACACTGGAGCGATTGGTTTCGTGTAAAGTTTCGCTTCACCCCATTTCTTTCCGTGCGCGCGACTTGCCGGTTTTACGCCCTGCAGTTGTCTCCCGATTTGCGCCTCTACATGTCGCCGCTCAATCTCGACCCTGAGTCACCTCCGCTCCCCGTTTCGTCTCCGGCAGACTTCACTACGGAACTCGTCAAGAAACACGGGCTCATCAAGACGCTCGGCTGGTGGCACGATACCTGGGCGCTGAACGAAGAGAAGATCGACGAGGGAGTTTTTCTGGAAGACACGTTTCGCACCATGCAATCCCAGGCGGAGATTACCCTCGACGAACTCAAGAACGATCCGCCCAGCCTGATGGTTTCGGTCTTCACCGCGACCGACAGCGTCTCCCACATGTTTTTCCGGTTGATCGATCCCCAGCATCCGCGCTACGACGCCGAATTGGCGGCGAAGTACGGCGACGCTATCTTGCAGACTTACGAGCGGATGGACCGGATTGTCGGCGAGGTCGAGCGGGCCATGAAACCCGAGGGGACGCTCATCATTGTCTCGGACCACGGGTTTCATACTTGGAGGAAGGGCTTCAACACCAACACCTGGCTGGCCCAGAACGGGTATATGGCTCTCAAGAACGCCGCGGCGGAAGAGAAGACATACAACCTGGACGAGTTGTTTGGACAGGGCAGCTTCTTCCCGAACACCGATTGGAGCCGGACCAAAGCTTATGCGCTGGGGCTCGGTCAGATTTATTTGAACCTGCGGGGGCGGGAAAGATCAGGAATCCTCGACCGCGGCCCGGAGACAGATCGCTTGCTTGAAGAAATCCGGACGAGACTCTTGGCAGTCGAAGATCCGGACACGCACCAGCCTGTCATTCAGAACGTCTACCTCGGAAGCGAAATTTTCCACGGCCCTCGCATGGCCGAAGCGCCTGACATGCAGGTCGACTTCCGCGACGGCTACCGAACTTCCTGGCAGACCTCGCTGGGGGCCCTCCCCTCCGGAATCATCGTGGCCAACATGAAAAAATGGAGCGGCGACCACTGCGCTTCCGACCCCAACGATACTCAGGGGATCTTCTTTTCCAACAAAGTCGTCTCGACGACGAACCCCAGCATCTTCGATGTTGCTCCGACGGTCGTAAAGATTCTGGGCGTTCCGCCGCCCGGGAAACTGGACGGTCAGCCGCTGGAGTTTGTGCCCTCTCGTTCTGGCAAGTGAGTCTGAGCAACCTCGGCCTTCGCGCTTCCTTCAATCTCTGATTCGTCAAGAATGCCGGAAACCCCACAGCCGGGCGCGGGTGTTAGAATGTTTCCGGAGAGGGATTCAAAGTATGCCGCGGGGGCCTGACCTTTACGCCCGATGGGCTGCCGAAATGCGGCGGGAAGGTTTCTTCCATGCCGGTGACCGCGTGGGCGTCGCGGTGTCGGGTGGAGCCGATTCGGTCCTGCTGCTGGAGTTCATGAAGCAGTTCGCGCGCACGAAGGGCTTGGTCATCACAGCCATCCACTTCAACCACCGCTTGCGCGGTGCGGAGTCGGACGAAGACGAAGCCTTCGTGTGTGAGCTCGCCCGCAGCGCCGGGATGGAGTTCATCCGTGGCGAAGCGGATGTGGCCCGCGTGGCGCGTGAAAAGCATCGCAACCTGGAAGCCACGGCGCGGGATCTCCGCTACCGCTTCTTTTTTTCGCTGGTGGCGCGCGGAAAGCTCGACAAGGTCGCCACCGCGCACACCGCCAACGATCAGGCCGAAACCGTGCTCCTGCGCCTCCTGCGCGGGACCGGAGCGCGTGGGTTGGGGGGCATCTATCCCGTGCTGGAGGGCAAGGTCTTCCGCCCCTTTCTCAACCTGACCCGAGCTGAAGTCGAAACCGAAATGGGCCGGCGCGAGTTGGCTTTTCGCACCGATTCCACCAACCGGGACGCACGGTTGCGCCGCAACAAGGTACGAATGGAGCTCATCCCCGCGTTACAAAGAGATTTCAGCGTGGACGTGGTCCCGCTCTTGAAGGGACTGGCCGCCCGTTCGCGCGACGACGAAGAGTTCCTGGACGACCTGGCGCGGGAACGCGCCCAGGCCTGGAGGGTCCGCGAGGGCCGCGTGGAAAAGATTCCCGTCCGCTCGTTGCTGGTTTTTCCCCGCCCTCTAGCACGACGGGTATTGCGGCAGATGATCCAGGCGACGCGAGGCAGCCTTACTGGAATCACTCATCGGCACCTCGAAGCCGTATACCATCTGGCGGCTGAGGCCCAGAGCGGCCGATGCGTCGTGCTGCCGGGGAATCTCCAGGCCCGACGGGACTTTGAATGGCTGACGGTTGGCCCTCCGGCACCGGGCGGGAGGAATTCGGATTTCGCTTATGCGTTTGTGCCGCCCGCGGCCGTGAAAGTGCCCGAACTGGGGGTGACCGTGCGGTTGAAAATTGTCAGCCCGGAAGAATTCGGACGGGCGTATAATAGTGGAAGTGAGAGGGTCTTTGTGGACCCGGTCAAGTTGCCGGGAGATTTAGTCCTGCGCAACTGGCGTGCGGGGGATCGATTCCGGCCGCAAGGATGCCGCAACTTCCTGAAGCTCAAGGAGCTGTTCCGACAACGCCGAATCCCCGTTGAGCAAAGGAGACTCTGGCCGGTCCTGGTAAGCGGGAACGAAATCGTTTGGGTCCGAGGCTTTCCCCCGGCGGCATCGGTCGCGGCTTGTCGCGCCTCGCAGCAGGCAATGATGATTACCGAGGAGACGGAGCCGGGCGAATTATCTTCTGCGGAGTTGAGATGAAAAAAACGTCCAAGCCCACCACCATGAAGCGTCCGGCGCGGAGCTCGAAGACTCCCGCCAACGGGAAGCTGCGCGTGGTTTACTCGGAGCAGAAGCTCCAGAAACGCGTTCGCGAGCTGGCCCACCAGATCAACCGCGACTACAAGGGAAAGACCCTGCACGTGGTTGGGGTGCTGGAGAACTGCTTCATGTTTATGGCCGATTTGATTCGTGCCCTCAACGTGCCGGTCTATTGTTATTTCCTCCGGACGGAAATCAAAGATGTCACGCGCGGAGCGACTGCAACTCGGGAAATTGCCTACACTCCGCCCGTGGACGCCGCGGGGAAAGATATCCTGCTGGTGGAGGGTATTCTGCAATCGGGCATGACCATGGACCATCTCTTCCGCTATTTCCTGGGACAGAATCCCACTTCCGTCCGCACCGCTATGTTGATCGAGAAAACCGACGAACGGAAGATCGACGTGCCGACCGATTACGTGGGCTTCAAGACGACGGGGGGCTTCCTGGTTGGCTATGGTTTGGGTTATCAGGGCAAGTTCAAGAATTTGCCTCGCGTCGCCACCCTCGGATGAGTGAGGTGGGGCGGGACGGCCGAGGGATTCTTTGCATCTAACCAAAGGGGAGCAAACTCCGAGACCCGGGTGGCCAAAGGAAGAAGTTCGGGGGAGGAATCGAAGTGAACACGGCGATTAGGAACATCATCTTCTGGGTCGTGATGGCGGTCTTTGCGCTGCTGATTTGGGCCGTCGTCCGGTCCAACACGGGCGAGCGCGTCCGTGAAATGACCTTCACCGAGTTCACCAACGAAGTTAACAAGGACAACGTCCGCGACGTCACGATTGTGGGAAGCGATGCCTCCGGATCTCTGAAGAAGGACAACGCCAAATTCAAGACCACCATCCCCGCCAACTTCCCCGACCTTTATAAAACCCTGCAGGAAAAAAACGTCAACATCACCATCAAAGACAATTCCGGCGGCACCTGGATGACTTGGGTGGCCAATGGGTTGCCGATGATTCTGCTCCTCGGTTTGTGGATTTTCTTCATGCGACAGATGCAGACAGGC